>CAYNVK010000639.1:0-1990 GCA_964400395.1 uncultured Lentimicrobiaceae bacterium
TTAAAATCACCAACAGGAATCCTGAACTGGAAAAGCAAATTTTTCAGGGATCACTTCGGATTGGTTACCAGGGATTTGCGCAGGGTGGAATTTTTAAATGAACAGATTCGCAAAAATAAAAACCAACGATTCCTTGTTTTTAATGCAGACGTTGCGCAAATCAACCGGGATAGTTGTGAATTAATTAAAATCAAATAAATAAAGATCATCAACGATAGTATACACAGTAAAACAAATTTTAAAAAATGTTAGTATAACACTCGTTACTTTTAATTTAGGTTAACCCTGATGGTATGATCAATATTTTATACTCAACAGTTTATGATTGTTGAAGTTAAACGATTTCTGTACTTTTCTGTTCCTCATATATCACAACTATTGCGGTACATGGAATTCAAATATTTATAATCCGGTATGTATAATACGAATTTGAGCTAAATTAATTTTTGTCTCAGCTGATCACGCTGCTATCATTTAACGGTTCGTACATGATGAGCACCGAAGGAAAAGCGGTAAGCCAGGGGCTGCGCATATCGAAAAGCTTCTTCCAGCTTGCAATACTGATCAGAACCAAATCCTGGTTTTGAAGCAGCGCAGCTTCAAATTCCTGGTTCATAAGCAGGTTGATATGGTTGGGCGCATTTTGCTCAATGGCACGTATGGTTTCCTTTAGTTCCGAATCTTTTATACTTCCATACGCATCAAAAACCGTAACCTGTGATTCGGAGTTTGAGATAAGTTTTTGCGCGTACCGGATCAGGAAAGCATCATCGGTTTCGAAAACAGGCACAAATACTTTATCTGTTTTCGTCAGGTTTTTGTCGAGCAAAATACCAACCGGCACTTCGCTTTTTGAAAGTACAATGCGGGTACTCTCTTCGAACGGCAGCTTTTCGAGCCACCTATCCCGGGCTTTCTTTGCATGCACGCGCTCAGGGCCAATAATGCGGGTAGTAAACCCCAGAACACGACCCAGCATACTGCCTTCGTAAATGGACTGCCCGATGCCCAGCAGCAGCAGGTCGTAATCGCCCTTGTTGGCCACTTCCGGTATATCGTTCATTATATCATTCGAAACTTTGAAGAGGGAAGTGATTTTCTGATCCAGCATTTTGGCTTCGGTAATTACAGGCGAAAAACTATCCCGTTCGTATTCATCTACCTGTTCCTGGCTGAGTTCCTTGTTAGGAGTAAGATGCAGCATGGCAATCACAGCATTGTCGTTCATCTTTTTAACAAAACTATGCGCGAGCCGAAGCAGGATAATTCCTTTTTCGGGTTTGGCGAATGCCACAAGCACTTTGTATTTGCTTAACTGCCTGATTTCGAACTGTACGGCATCAGTCTTTTTGTCAAATATCCTTTTTATCAGGTTTAAGGCCGGTCCGGTCATAAAGGTGGTTACCAGGGCCATAATCACCATCATGGAGAATATTTCGGGTGTAAGTATCCCCAGGTCGTAACCGATATTTAAAACTACAAGTTCCATCAGTCCTCGCGTATTCATCAGTGCGCCAATGGATAAACTATTCTGCCAGCTTTGGCCTACAAACCGGGCTGCCAACGCCCCGCCGACAAATTTGCCGGTAACGGCTACAAGTATGATCAAGCCGGTTACTCCCAGGAGCTGCATATCGTTGATAAGGCCGATCTGGGTGCGCAAACCGGTAAAAACAAAAAACAGGGGCAGCAGAAGAATAACGGCGACATCCTCAATTTTCTCAATCAACAGGTTTTTAAACCTGGCGTTATCCGGCATAATGGTTCCAGCCACAAAAGCGCCGAATAAAGCATGCAATCCAATAACCTCGGTAAAATAGGACGATATTATCAGTGTGCACAAAAAAATGGCAATAACAGGTTTGCTCAGGTTTTCGCGTGAGGAATGCAGATCGCCGACCCGGTTCAGGAAAGGCTTGATCACCTTGAGCATCACAAGTATATAAAGTATTGCCATCAGCAGGGTGAACACGGTACTGAGGAGCGAACC
>CAYNVK010000640.1:0-1989 GCA_964400395.1 uncultured Lentimicrobiaceae bacterium
GCCGGCATCAGCATTAAGGATACCAAGGATGGAGCTACCTGGGAGATGGAATAAATTATTTTTGATGTCGGATTTCGGATTTCGGATTGATTTCCTGGTTGAAACTTGTTATGAACATTTCATTGCAAGGGCGAAATACATTCTGGCCTATTGTAGTTTGATCTGATAAAAGTTCTCTATGATCATTCAATAACCATAACTCAGTAGCATTGAAAATTTTATCCTTTTAGCCTCATTCCCTTTACACTTCAGAAAATGCAGAAAGAACTTCTTGCCTTTATTCAAAAATTCGACGCCGTTGTACAGCCGCTCACCAAAGCCTCGGCACTTGCTTACTGGAATGCATCGCTCAGCGGCCACGACGAGGACTGGAAAAAATCGGAAGACCTGAATATTGAACTCACAAAAGTATTTTCAAACAGGGATGATTTTACCATTTTAAAGCGCATCAGGCAATCGGAAACCATTACCGACGAACTGCTTAAACGCCAGCTGGAAGTAATGTACACGGCTTACCTGGGCAACCAGGTCGACACAGAATTACTAAACAGCGCTATAAAATTACAGACAGAAATTGAAAAGAAATATTCAAACTTCCGTGCCGATGCGAATGGCAAAAAACTGAGCGATAACGAAGTTGAAGAAACCCTGAAAACCTCAATAAATTCCGATGAACTGCAACAAACCTGGGAAGCGCATAAAGCCATCGGTCCGCTGGTAGCAGCCGATATCATTAACCTGGTTATAAAACGCAACGAAATTGCCCACGAACTTGGCTTTGCCGATTACCACCAGATGAGCCTCCAACTCAGCGAACAGGATCCGGATGAAATCAGCCGGCTGTTCGATGAACTCGATGCCCTTACCCGCGACTCTTTTGCCAGCCTGAAAAGCGAAATTGATGATTTTTTATCAAAACGCAACCAGGTAACCCCTGCCGAACTCATGCCCTGGCATTACCAAAACCGTTTCTTCCAGGAGCCACCCGCCATTTACAGCGTCGACCTCGATAAGTATTACAAGGACCAGAACATCGAAAAACTCACTACCGATTACTTTAAGAGCATAGGCTTCGATATAAGCGATATGATTGCCCATAGCGACCTGTACGAGAAACCCGGTAAAAATCAGCATGCCTATTGCATTGATATTGATAACCAGGGCGATGTACGCGTGCTTTGTAACCTGAAACCAAACGCCAGCTGGATGGGGACCATGCTGCACGAATTCGGGCATGCCTGTTACGATAAGTACATCGACCCGCAACTGCCTTTCTCGCTGCGTAACCCGGCACATATTTTCACTACCGAGGCTATTGCCATGTTTTTTGGCCGTATGTCGTCCAATGCACAGTTCCTGGTGGATATGCAACTCACTGATGTTGATGATGCCCGCACTGTAGCTAACGAAAGTTTTAAGGTCCTCAGGCTCGAACAGCTTACTTTCAGCCGTTGGGTCCAGGTGATGTACCGGTTCGAAAAAGCGCTGTATGCCAATCCCAACCAGGACCTGAACACCTTGTGGTGGGACCTGGTTGAGAAATACCAGATGATCCGCCGGCCCAACCACCGCAACCAGCCCGACTGGGCCAGCAAAATTCATATTGCCACTTCTCCCTGTTACTATCATAACTATTTGCTGGGCGAACTACTGGCATCGCAGTTTAACCATTACATTTCTGCCCAAGTTCTGAAATCGGGCGATACGAACCAAAGTTATTATGGCAAACCGGCAGCAGGCGACTACCTGAAGACCTTTGTTTTTAAACCCGGCTCCCGTTACAGCTGGAACGAAATGATTGAGAAGGCTACCGGCGAAAAACTAACAGCAAGGTATTATGCGGAGCAGTTTGTGCAGTAAGCAGAACGATAAACTTTGTCAAGTCCTTGTCAACGCTAACGGTTGAGGATATGACAAGTGGCGGATTACGTGGTACTTAGCTGTCAACCAACACGAATGATTGTGCGGGCGACGAAGCTTCAATTATGT
>CAYNVK010000641.1:0-1986 GCA_964400395.1 uncultured Lentimicrobiaceae bacterium
CTGAACCGCCACGGTCGCCGCGATCGCCACTTCGGCTGCGGCCACCGCCATAACCACCACGATCGCCATCGCGGCCACCGCCATACGATGAACGCCTGGGGCGATCCGAAGACTGTCCTTCGGCAATATCAACACGTATCGGTCGCTCGTTCAAGGTTCTGTCCTTGAAAGATTCCATGAACAAGGGAACAAATTTGGTATCGATTTCAACAAAAGTGAAGGTATCGCCGAGTTCAATCCTACCCACACGCAGTTCGCGGCTCTGGGTAAAATCATTAATCATACCCAGCAATTTTGGAGGCAACAGGCCATCTTTGCGGCCAATGCTCATAAATATGCGGGTAAATGCACCCCCTTCCGAACGATCGGAACGCTCGCGCGATTCGTCAACATTCAGGTCTTTTGCATCGCGGTAATATTCGAGGAAACTGTTAAACTCAACGGAAACGAAGCGTTTGATAAGTTCCTCGTTGCTCATCCACTGCAACTTTTTATAAATAACCGGGAGGAAATCATTGATTTCGTCTTCAATAACATTTACATTCTCCATACGGTCAATCAGGTGGTAGAGTTGTTTTTCGCAAACCTGGCGACCTGAAGGTATTTTACCGGCACTAAATGGTTTGCCGATTTGCCTTTCGAGCATTTTTATGCGACCCTTTTCCTTCATATTGATGATGGAAATACTGATACCGTCTTTCCCGGCGCGACCTGTACGGCCACTGCGGTGGATATAATTATCGGTATCGTCGGGCAATTGGTAGTTGATTACGTGAGTAAGGTCGCTTACATCAATACCACGTGCAGCCACATCGGTAGCAACAAGCATGTTGAGATGTTTATCACGGAATTTCTTCATCACGTGATCGCGCTGCGATTGCGACAGATCGCCGTGAAGTGCATCGGCGCTATAACCATCGCGGATCAGCGAATCGGAAATTTCCTGGGTTTCCTGCCGGGTGCGGCAAAAAACGATAGCATACATATCGGGATGGAAATCAGCAACTCGTTTCAGTACGGTGTACCTGTCCCTGGCATGGGTTAGGTAATAAATGTGTTTTACGTTGGTAGCGCCAATGTTGCGCTGGCCCATAGCAATGGTTTCGGGTTTCACCATGTACCGGCGGGCAATTTTTTCCACATCTGCCGGCATAGTGGCCGAGAACAGGAAAGTATGCCTGTCCTTGGGCGTGCTTTCGATGATGGATTGAACATCTTCTTCAAAACCCATATCCAGCATTTCGTCGGCTTCGTCGAGCACCAGGAAGCGCACCTCCGATAAATCGGCATATTTGCGCATAATCATATCCAGCATACGGCCCGGGGTGGCGGCAATAATCTGAGTACCGGCTTTTATCTGCTTAGCCTGCGTTTCAATACTTGCACCGCCATACACGGCAGTTACTTTAATGTTGGGCAGGTATTTGGAATAATTGTTCAGATCGCTGGCAATCTGCATGCATAATTCACGGGTAGGACTCAAAATCAGCGCCTGAGTTTTTTTATTGTCAGGATCAATAAGTTGCAGCAAAGGCAAACCAAAGGCGGCGGTTTTCCCTGTGCCGGTTTGTGCCAGGGCTACGATATCAGTATTATTTTCGATAATTCGCGGGATCACGGCCTCCTGCACGGGCATCGGAGTTTCGAACCCCAGTTCTTTGATGGCTTTCAGGATATTATCCTGTAAACCTAATTCGTCAAATGTATTCATTAAAATATTTAAGATTAAGGCGGCAAAGGTACTTCTATTTGTCGACCAAATAACATGAAGTAGTTAATAATGTGGTGTTTATTGATTATTTCTTATACCCTAAACTTCATTTTATACTTCTCAGGGCTATACTTCGACCCGGAAACACCGGATTATAAGCGTCCATTTGCCCTGCAACTGAACTGCACACACCCAATTTACTCCGGTTATCATCCGCTTACGCACAAATTAAAAGGGCTAACTGATAAAACCAGCCGATGGATTTTAATTTCACT
>CAYNVK010000642.1:0-1979 GCA_964400395.1 uncultured Lentimicrobiaceae bacterium
GCAGCTTCTTTTTCGAACATCCCCGGAAATGCAGTGGCGGAATTATATTTAAGAAAATAATTACCCGCGCCGGTTTTCAGCCTGCAGGCCTGGTTGATGCAGCCTCCGCCAACGGGCCTGGTTTCGCTGATGCTTACATGCATTCCTTTTTGTTCAGACAAGAGCGATTCGATGGTTGATTTCAGCGCATCAGGAAGCATATTTGTTACGATATTAGACCCGTGAAAATAAAAAGAATCATTTTGCCTTTAACCGCAAAATGATTCTTTTTGAATGGAGTATAAATATGATTTTAGTTTTTGGCTGATTCGGCCTGCGGTTTACGGCTGATTACCTGGTCGAAAACAGATACAAGCAATATAGCTATCGAAACCGGGATGAAGTAGGCATATTTACCCAGTGAGCCAAATTTGCTGAACATCTGCCCGATCCATAAAAGTGCATCCGATAAAAGGTTACCGGCAATTTGCACGGCTGAGGTTCCGGCCATTTTTATATCGAAGTCGAAAACCGTCCAGGCGGGAAAAATAAGCATTAATATAGCAACGCCGGCGGCAATGGCCAGTATACCGTACTGGTAGGTAATCATCCATTTGTTAACAGGCTCTGGTTGCAGCAGCAGGCGATCCATGATGCGCGCGCTGAATCCTTCCGAGGGCTTGTCGAGCTTTGCATGGCTCACAAGTCGGCGGATGGCTTCATCGTGGTTGTCTTTTAAGGTTGTCATGGTTCAAAAGGATTTCAGGATTCAAAGGTACAAATTTTAAACAACTGCTTCCATTTTCATTTTCGATTGCAATCCGTCGTACAATTTTTTACGGATCCGGAACAGTTTTACTTTTACGTTCGACACGCTCAGCCCGGTAATCTGGCTGATATCGTCGATGGTATTTTCTTTCAGGTAAAAGAGCGTTACAATGGCACTTTCGTCGGCAGGCAGGTTGTTGATAGCTTCGTTTACCAGTTTCGATTGTAGTTCGGTGTCGAGTGAATCGAGGTTTTCAAAAATTTCATCTTCGGTGGTTTCGCCCACCACGCGTTCGTCGAGCTGGGTAAAATCCTGTTTTTTACGCCTGGTGTGCGATATAGCTGCATTGTAAACAATACGGTACAGCCAGGTACTGAATTTCGAATCACCTTTAAAAGAACGTAATGACTGGTATGCTTTCACAAATGCATCCTGGGCAATTTCTTCGGCATCTTCGCGGTTGCGTACAATTTTATTGGCAATGGTGAAGGCCATATCACTATGTTTTTCGACCAGAACGGCGAATGCAGCAGTATTACCTGCCAGCACTCTTTGCACGTGAAAAATGTCGTCCTGTTCTTTCATGTGGTAGTATGACGCAAGCTTTATATAAAGGTTACACGAAAAATCGGGTTAATTGCGGTTCCGGTTTTTATGTACCTATATCAGTAAACAAAATTTCCGGGTTCGTGGTTCAGAAATTTCATAGTGAAGTAACGTAGATGTAAAAGTATAACAATTTTTAATTTTTTTGTAACCTGCTCAAAAAACTGACGTCATACCAGGCAGGAAACAGATTATAAAACATTTAAAACACATTTATCATGAACGAAGGGATATGGATTCCGATAGCATTTTTTGCAATGATACTGGGCATTGTATACATGTCGTACCGCAAAAAAGAACGCATGGCGCTAATTCAGAGCGGCCGCGATGCATCAATACTTAAAGAAGACGGCCGCTGTTACTCTTCGCTGAAATGGGGATTGTTACTGTTCGGTGTAGGTCTTGGTTTGCTGATTGCCGAGTTTATGGCAAAATACCAGGTTATGTCGCCCGAAGCAGCATATTTCTCCATGGCTTCTATTTTTGGAGGTATGGCATTGATTATCGATTTCTTCCTCGAAAAACACAGGAAGCAAACCGAAGTTGAGCCTGAGAAAAAGGACTGATTTACCAGTAAGAGGTTAATTTACAAACCCTCCGCGATTAATTTCCGGAGGGTTTTTTA
>CAYNVK010000643.1:0-1972 GCA_964400395.1 uncultured Lentimicrobiaceae bacterium
AATGAATTGATGTCGCATTAAATGTAAATATTTTGAAGAAACTCTACCTTTTAATCGTCTTTGTTTGGATTACCGCGAATTGCTTTGCACAGCAGGATACCTTAGTGTGGAGCGACGAATTCAACGGCTCCGGTTTGCCCGATGCTGCCCGATGGGATTACGACCTGGGAAACAGCGGTTTCGGAAATAACGAGATACAAGTATATACCAATAATACCAGCAACGTTCGGCAGGAAAACGGGTTGCTGGTAATTAATGCGTTAAAAACAGGTAATGTATGGACTTCAGCACGCCTGGTAAGCCGTGATAAATATGAGTTTACCGAAGGTCGGGTGGTTTTCCGCGCCAAATTACCGTCAGGTGTTGGAACCTGGCCTGCTTTGTGGATGCTGGGTGCCGATTTAGAAAGTGTAGGCTGGCCAGCTCGTGGCGAAATTGATGTTGCCGAACACCGCGGAAAGGAATACGGGGTAATTTACAGTTCCATACATGTTCCTGCAAACTATGGTAACAATGTTAAAACGGCAACCCGGGAATTAAAGAATTTTGATTCGGAATTTCACCTGTACCAGGCAAACTGGAAACACGACCGCGTGGAATTCAGCATTGATAACGAATTGTTTTTTACCTACAAACCCGAAGTGATGAATAATTCAACCTGGCCTTTTAACAAGCCACAATACATTATTATGAATATTGCAATGGGCGGAAATTGGGCAAGCGATGCCAGGCTCGAAACCAACGGCTTAAAAAACGGGATTGATCCGGCTTTAACTTCGGTTAAAATGGAAATTGATTTTGTCCGCGTTTACAAGCCAAAAGCCAATCCCTGATCCACTGAATCCCCATCTCGTTGACAAAATACATCAAATACATACCAATCAATCTTTGAAATCTCAGCAATCTCATCAACTCAAAAAATCTAATCACCTCAATAAAATCCAGTCAAATTAATAAATATCAAACCAATCAAACCAATCACATGTAATCAAACCCAATCACTATGAAAAGAAAACTGTTACTAAGTACATTTTTATTGATTTTTTCCTGTTGGGCGTGGGCACAGCAGGTTCAGATCAGTGGTGTGGTGAAATCAGCCACTGACAATCAACCTTTGCCCGGTGCTTCCGTTGTTATTAAAGGAACGGTTACCGGCACAACTACCGACATCAACGGTAATTATTCCATTAAAGCAAGCCCCAAGCAGGTGCTTGTGTATTCATTCGTGGGAATGACTCCCCAGGAAGTTACTGTTGCAACTGAAAACAAAACTGTTGACATTGTCCTTTCAGAACTGGCTGTGATGACTTCGGAAGTGGTAGTAGTAGGTTACGGCACGCAGAAAAAAAGTGTTGTTACCGGCGCTATTTCCGGTGTTAAAGCCAAGGATATGGAAAAAATTCCTAACGGCCGTGTTGAACAGGCTTTGCAGGGAAGGGTTTCCGGCGTAACTATTGCTGCTAACTCAGGTCAGCCTGGCGAAGGATCTACCATTCGAGTTCGTGGTATTACCACTTTCGGTGGTGGTAACGATCCGCTTTGGGTTGTTGACGGTGTGGTTGTTCCTTCGGGTGGTATTGGCGACATTAACCAGGCCGATATTGCTTCAATGGAAGTATTAAAAGATGCTGCATCGGCAGCTATTTATGGAACCAGGGCTGCTACGGGTGTTATCCTTATCACTACCAAAAAAGGCCAGGCGGGCAAAATGGTAGTAAATTATAACACTTTCTATGGCACATCAGCCCCGGCTAAAGTTCTGGAACTGTGTAATGCCACGCAATATGCCGCACTTATTAACGAACGCCAGACCAACGGTGGAAAAGATATTAAATTCCCGAACATTGGTCAGTATGGAACCGGTACCGACTGGCAGAAACAAATTTTTAACAACGATGCCCACAGGTATTCGCACGAATTAAGCCTGAGTGGCGGTAACGACAGGTCTACATTCTACTCCTCGCTGGGTATT
>CAYNVK010000644.1:0-1946 GCA_964400395.1 uncultured Lentimicrobiaceae bacterium
CGAGGAAAACGAAAGGAGGATAATTGGTTTCAATAGCCAGGATGATACGGGATTGATTGTTGTTAATCCATTGCCGCTCCGCGGGTGAAAGTATATCGTTTCCTGCAACAGCAGCATTATTAGCCAGAAAAAAAACGACCATTATTGTAGCTACACACCAGTGATGGGAGAAGGAGACAGATTTCAAAAAATCAGCATATCTGTTTCGAACTTGCGAGCACATCATTTTGGATGGTGACAATCCTTTAAAACGGATCCTACCCGGGGTTTTAATAACATTTTCATCTATTGTATAATACCGCTTATGTAGCCATTGTGGCAACAAACGAAGTATGCACTGAATGATAAAATTGCTCATGAATTTCGTTTTAAAGTCGGTAATGTAAAAAAGAATGTTGCGCCCTCATTCACCCTGGCATCGGCCCATACACGCCCATCGTGGCGGTGGATGATCTGCTTTACGAAAGCAAGCCCGATGCCCGTACCTTCGAAATCGCGTGAAGAATGCAACCGTTTGAAAACACCAAACAGGTGCTGCGAATTGTTGATATCGAATCCCGCGCCGTTATCTTTTACAAAATAAACAGTTTCATCATTTTCGGTAAACATACCAACCTCAATACCAGGATTTTCCTTGCGTGAAGTAAATTTAACCGCATTGCTCAGCAAGTTTACCCACACCTGCCTGATCATGGCATGGTCGCCATAAGCTTTTGCAAGGGGCTGAAGGCTGAAATTGATTTTTTTATTAGCGGGTGCCAGTTCTTCGAATACAGCGTTTGCCATCTGGTGCATATTGATGGCAGAAAATTTCATTTCCTGGCGCCCGTTTCGTGAAAAAGCGAGCAGATCATCAATCAGAACACCCATTTTATTGGCATTTGACATGATAACGTTGAGCAGTCGTTTCCCTTCGTCATCGAGCCTGGGGCCATAATCTTCGAGCAGGATATGCGCAAATCCATTCAGTGCCCTGAGGGGAGTGCGAAGATCGTGAGATGCCGTATAGCTGAATGTTTCCAGGTCGCGGAAAGCAGATTGGAGTTGAGCGGTTCGCTCAATTACCCGTTGCTCAAGTTGTTCATTAAGTTTTTTAATTTCCTGCTCGGCCAGTTTCCGTTCAGTGATATCATGTCCCTGTGCAATGGTTGCTATCACGTTTTTACCCTGGGGCGCATATATTACTGCCGAATTCCAAAGCATGGTGCGGATTTCCCCATCCACATTTTTTATATCAATTTCAACAATTTCTGAGGGTGTGTAACTGCTTCCTTTTTCGAAGAAATCGATTAAGTAGTAATGTGCAATTTTGTCAAAAAGAATTTTAATGTTAGTATTTATTACAGTTTTAGCCTCCAAGCCAGTCAGTTTTTCGAATGCCTTATTAAATTGGGTCACCCTATTCTTGCTATCCCAAACTACAATAGGCGCGTTGGCATAATTCAGCAGGTTTTCGAGGTAGTCGCGTGTTTCCCTGAGTTTTTCCTCTACCAGTTTACCTTCGTGTATATTGGTGCAGGTACCGAACCATTTAGTAATCTGCCCTTCGTCGTTACGTACCGGAACGCCCCGTATGAGGAACCAATGATACGCGCCATCTTTTCGGCGCAGCCTGCATTCGAGCGAGTAATCTCCATTTTTGTACACGGCATTTTGCCAGGTATCCCATGCTAACTGCTGATCGTCGGAGTGAAAAGGTTTATTCCACCCATCGCCGTAGCTCTCTTCGTACGATAGCCCTGTATATTCAACCCATTGTTTATTAAAATAAACGTTTTTGCCATTGGAATCCGTAATCCAGACAATTTGCGGCATGGATTCGGCTAACAGGCGTAATTCCCGCTCCCTGTCGAGGATGGACTGCTCAGCCAGTTTGCGGCTGGTGATATCCGTGATAAATCCTTCGAGATACAGCAGTTCGTTGTTCTCATTAAAGACACCCTGGC
>CAYNVK010000645.1:0-1902 GCA_964400395.1 uncultured Lentimicrobiaceae bacterium
GTGCTAGTATTCAAAAGTTTCGTTTCCTGTTTTTATCGTTAGTTTTTTCCCATCCCAGGCTTCGCACCGGCCTACCACCCGCGCTGCAATGCCAAAACTTTCGGATATTGCCATTATTTCTTCCGCAATATCTTTATTTACATAAAGTTCCATGCGATGGCCCATATTAAATACCTGGTACATTTCGCGTAAGCTGGTGCCCGACTGTTCCTGAATCATCCGGAAGAGTGGCGGAACCTGGAAGAGGTTATCCTTAATAATATGCAAATCGTTTACAAAATGCAGCACCTTGGTTTGTGCACCACCGCTGCAGTGTATCATTCCATGAATTTCGGCGCGGTGCTCTTCGAGTATGGCCCTGATTACAGGCGCATAGGTGCGGGTTGGCGAAAGCACCAGTTTACCGGCATTTAAACCTCTTATTTCGGTGGGATCGGTCAGCAGCAGGTTGCCTGAATAAATAAGTTCCTTGTCGATAAAAGGGTCGTAGCTTTCAGGATATTTCAGCAGGTAATCGTGGGCAAAAACATCGTGCCGGGCCGAAGTGAGCCCGTTACTGCCCATGCCTCCATTATAGGTATTTTCATAGGTGGCCTGTCCGAATGAAGCCAGCCCAACGATCACATCGCCGGGCTGAATATGGTTTTCGATAATCTCGTTCCTGGGCACCCGTGCAGTTACCGTGCTGTCGACAATAATAGTTCTCACCAGGTCGCCTACATCGGCTGTTTCGCCCCCGGTTGAATGAATGCCCACACCATTGTCGCGCATCATGGCCAGGCATTCCTCGGTGCCTTCAATAATTTCTTTTATTACTTCGCCTGGTATCAGGTTTTTATTTCTACCTATGGTTGACGATAGCAGGATTCCATCAGTAATTCCCACGCACAACAGATCGTCAGTATTCATAACCACGGCATCCTGGGCAATTCCTTTCCACACGGATATATCACCGGTTTCGCGCCAGTAAATATAGGCCAGCGACGATTTTGTACCGGCGCCGTCAGCATGCATCACGCAGCAATATTCAGGATCATTTCCCAGCAGGTCAGGAATAACCTTGCAAAAAGCATTTGGGAACAAACCTTTGTCCAGGTTTTTAATAGCATTATGGACATCGTCTTTTGTTGCCGAAACTCCTCTTTTCGAATACCTGTCAGTCATTGGGGAAATATGATTTTAGTGCTTAGTGCTTAGTGCTTAGTGCTCAGTGCTCAGTGCACAGTGCTCTGTGTTATTTTTTTAATTTTCAGTAGTTAGTAACCGGATGCTGGTAATAAACAATTTTGAACCTTAAATTTCACGAATCAGCTCGTTTTATTTAAATATCAATTGTTTGTGTTCCCTGTCGATCACTACATTCCCGAATTTCTTCAGAATTTTTTCGCTTATCAGCACAGGCTGTTTTTGATTTTTCAGTACGGTAGCTTCGAGTTCGAAGGCTGATTTGTTGGATATCCCTATTTCGCCTACAATAAATATTGATTTATCGGCTACTGAATTATTACCCAGTATTTTTTCGGGATCGCCATCGAAATCGTTTTTGCCTATTGAGCCTGATTTGAGCATCTTCAGGGTTTCATTTACCGAAAAACTGAGGCCGGGGCCTTCTTCGCTCAAGGTTACCATCGTATTGTGACCGTTGATCACCGCGTTGAACGACAATGTATTATCAGCATTGGTGGTAAGCGGAACAACGTTGTCGTCGGGGTTAATCTGTATGGCAACTTTTTGCTGCTGGGTGGTTGCAGCAGGCGTTTGAACTGCAACTGCTGCCGGAACAGCCGCTTTAGCAGGGTTTGTTGTTGCCGGTGCGCTCACCTGGGTTTTCTGATCTGCTGCCTGTTTAACCTGTGGCTGTGTTACCGCCGGCTCATTCCCCTGTGTTTTTGTTTCTGCAGC
>CAYNVK010000646.1:0-1900 GCA_964400395.1 uncultured Lentimicrobiaceae bacterium
AAATGAAGATTGAAAAAGGAAAGAAAAACTATAATATCAGCGCCGTGGTAAAAGCAAACAACGATACGTATCGCATATCGCTTACCCTTGGTTTCGAAGGCAGCGGCTCATTGAATATTACAAGTAACAACCGCAGTTCAATATCGTTTCAGGGTGAAGTTGCCGCCCCGGTAAAAACTGAGGAAAAGGAATAATTCAAATCAATTTATTTTACTAAATCAATTATCAAATGAAAGAGAAACCTACACTACTCCGAAAAGCAATTTTCGCTTTTATTCTTTTAGCGGGATTAGCAGGCACGTCCTTTGCGCAAAATGTTCGCTTAAATGGCTATTCATCTTATGTTTTTGATGATAATGTCGATTCATATTATGATCCATACAATTATTATGACGGAACCATAAAAGGCGGCTACTGCTGGGGTATCGGCGCTGAATTCCTGCCTGCTCCTACCAAAGGAATTGAGCTTAAATACCTGCGCCGTACTACCACCGCACCTATGGAATATTACAAAAACACATTGAAGCACAGCACTTTCGATGTAAATCTTAATTATATATTGCTGGGTGGAAACAATTATTTCAAAACCGGAGGCAAGGTTGAGCCTTATGCTGGTGCCGATATCGGGATGGCTCTTGTATACATTACCAATCAGGAAAGCGGTGCTGAAGACAATGCCACCAAATTTGCCTGGGGGCTTAAATTAGGTACAAATATCTGGATCAACGAGAAAAT
Organism: uncultured Lentimicrobiaceae bacterium; assembly: GCA_964400395.1. GTDB lineage: Bacteria > Bacteroidota > Bacteroidia > Bacteroidales > UBA4417 > UBA4417. The sequence continues at coordinate 736 of CAYNVK010000646.1, forward strand.
TGGTCTCAAATTACAGGCTGATCTGCTTTCGGTGGTTCAGTCGGCCGGTGGCGGCTTATATTTTGGCACCGGTGGTGCCGGAGCCGGCGTAAGCGCGTACTCAACCATGTACCAGTGGGGACTTGGCGGCGGACTTACGTATAAAATTAAATAAATTAATTGGGTTTACAAAGTATTGTTAAACTGCTAAAGTCATAAAAAACAGTTCAGTTTATAACCCCGGCAGGGCCTGAAATCCTGTCGGGGTTAATTATTTTTGAACTCCTGGTATAAACGCTGCACATCCTTGTTACCGGGATAAAGCGCATTCATTTTTTCGATATACACGCCTGCTTTGGCCTTGTTGTTCAGCTTCATGTGGAAAGCGAACAACGCGTACAGCAGGTCCGAATTCGCCGGCTCAAGTTCCAGTCCTTTTACAAAGGTTGCTTCACACTTGTCGTTTTCATTCATCATCTGGTATAAGAGCCCCAGGTTGTAAAATATCCTTGCATTCCGGCCGGGCTTGGTGGTGGCAGTTTCGAGCAGTTGGACGGCCTCCTGGTATCTCTTCTGCTCAGCATACAGCAGGGCGAGGTAATAATACCCTTCGGAACCATCGGGATTGTTGACAACCAGGTCGTTAAACAAGGTAGCAGCCTGCTGTGTTTTTCCTTGCTGGTAGTACAATAAAGCAAGGTTTACTTTTGCCGGGAAGAAAAGATTATCGATGGCAATGGCTTCCCTGAAATTTTCTTCTGCCTTCGGAATATTATTCAGTTTTGAATAATAATTCCCCAGGTTATATCTGCCTGTGGGGAAATCAGCCACGTACTCCAGCGATTGCCGGTATTCGTCGAGCGCTTTCTGTAAGGCTTTGTATTGTATATCGTTAAACGAACTTCGGGAATACGTCATCAGCCTGTTGGCAGCCTCCATTCGTACTGATTTAACCGGATCGTTTACCAGGGGAACCAGGTTACGGAATAAGACCACCGAATCGGAGGTAAAGTAATTTTCGGCAGCAGCATGGCGCAACAAAGGATCAGGATCGTTGAGTGCTCTCCGAACTGCATCCTGTGCTTTTGCATCCTGGTAAGCCGATAAATACATGATGGCAGTTGCCCTGATGATTTCGGGGTATAAATTGCTGTTCAACACTTTCAGCAGCCCGGCGTCAGCACCT
>CAYNVK010000647.1:0-1900 GCA_964400395.1 uncultured Lentimicrobiaceae bacterium
TCTTCCCGACCATCTTCTTGTACTGGTAGTTACAGCTGGTTTCGGAGCCCGGTGTCCTGTATTTCCGCGGCCCTGCTGTTTCTTTTCCTTTACCGGGTTGTGATCCATTAGCGGGAAAGGATGGTTATCGATAACCGGAATGCGTTTGTTGATAAGCTTCTCAACGTCGCGTAGGTATTCTTTTTCCTCGGCATCGCAAAATGAATATGCAGTTCCTTTGGCGCCGGCCCTGCCTGTACGGCCAATGCGGTGTACGTAGGTTTCGGCAATATTCGACATTTCGTAATTAATCACGTATTCCAGTTCATCCACATCAATGCCGCGGGCTGCAATATCCGTGGCAACCAACACGCGGGTGGTTTGCGCTTTAAAATTGGTGAGCGCCCGCTGCCTGGCATTCTGCGCTTTGTTTCCATGAATGGCTTCGGCAGTGATATTGTTTTTAAGCAGTATTTTCACCACTTTGTCGGCGCCATGTTTGGTACGGGTAAATACCAATGCAGTCTTAATGTCCTGTTCTTTCAGGATATTAACCAGCAGCGAGTTTTTGTTGCCTTTATCCACAAAGTAAACGTACTGCTTTATAATATCCACTGTCGACGATTGCGGCGTAACCGAAACCCGCGAAGGGTTGTTCAGCATGCTGGCAGCCAGTTTCACAATTTCGTCGGGCATGGTGGCCGAAAACAAAAGAGATTGTTTTTTCTTCGGCACAAGTGCCAATATCCGTTTTACGTCGTGAATAAAACCCATATCGAGCATGCGGTCGGCCTCGTCGAGTACCAGTATTTCTACATCGCGGAGGTTTAAAAAGCCCTGGTTAATCAGGTCGAGCAGGCGGCCGGGTGTGGCTACCAGTATATCTACGCCACGAAGCAAGGTGGCTGTTTGCGGATTTTGATTTACGCCCCCGAAAATTACGGTATTGGTCAGGCCGGTGTGGCGGCCGTAAGCGTTAAAGCTTTCGCCAATTTGTATGGCAAGTTCGCGGGTGGGGGTAACGATAAGGCTGCGGATTTTCCGTTTCCTGTCGAAAGCCTTGTTGGCACTCAGCAGTTGCAGGATGGGAATGGCAAAAGCTGCTGTTTTTCCGGTGCCGGTTTGGGCGCAGCCTATAAGGTCGGTGCCTTGTAAAATAATGGGGATGGTTTCGGCTTGTATGGGGGTGGGGGTTGAGTAACCTTCTTCTTTAACAGCTTTTAAAATGGGTTCAATTAGGTTTAATGTTTCGAATTGCATTTTGGTTTCAGTCATAAATATTAGTTTAGAGGGCAGACATACGCCCTCAGAATTTTTCGCAACAAAAAGTGTTTATTCGATTTGGGAATGATATTCCCAAAGTAATTGCCCGGTTGAAGTGTTAGCGGCAATTTGTAAAGGGTTGATCCCCTGTTCGCGCGTCTTAAAATGCGAATGTCAGTTAAAGCGGCAAAGGTACGGTTTTTATTGATACGATTAACTATCTGTGAAATAACACGATGAAATAGCCATGGTTGTAAAAATCACCAACCGGAAATGATATTAGACTTAACCTGGCGTATTCCATCTGACCTTTAAAAAACAAATTAATGACAGATGAAACTGTTGGCAGCATTAAGGGGTAAGATGTAAGGTTTAAGATGTAAGGTTTAAGATATAAGGTGTAAGATATAAGTTGAAAGGGTTTAGATTAACGGTACTTTACTCCTGTGTTTTGATGGTCTTAATAGTACTTTTTCTCCGGTTTTGTTCTTTTTCATGATAGGCTGATTTTTCCCCTTAAGTTATTAATTAAATAGGTTTAACCTGATTTGTATTACTCTTTGATGTAGTAAAACACACAAGGTTATTAACAAAATTGCTAGTTATTAACAATTCGGGCATTTATGGCAAATTAACGTATTACCTTTTTCAATAATTT
>CAYNVK010000648.1:0-1898 GCA_964400395.1 uncultured Lentimicrobiaceae bacterium
TCTTCTGTCTTCGGTCTTCTGTCTTCTGTCTTCTGTCTTCTGTCTTCCGTCTTCGGTCTTCCGTTTTCGGTCTTCGGTCTTCGGTCTTCCGTCTTCCGTCTTCGGTCTTTAACTTTAAAGGAAATCGAAATGATAAGATATGCTTTGCTGAAAATCTTAATTACCAGGTATTGAACCGGTTTTAGCGCGTTTTCCCCTGGCAAGAGAAGCGAAAACACCGGCTACACACAACACAGAGAATACAACAAAGATGATTCGTGTACCGGTAATAAAAAGATTGTGATTAGACGGATTAATTTTGCTTTCGCCCATAAAAACATGAAGTATGAGCGTGGCTGTGGCCATACTCATCATTTGCCCGGCCAGGCGCATGGTTCCAATGGTGGCAGACGCAACCCCAAAGTACCGTTTGGGCACCGAACTCATTACAGCATTGGTATTGGGAGACGAAAACAAGCCAAAGCCGGTACCCAATATCACCAGGCAAGAAATAATGTATGCAGATTGTGTTTGATCATTCAGGAATGAAAGCATGGTGAGCCCGGCTACTATGATGCCCATCCCGGCAGATGACAGTATCCGTGGATCGAATTTATCGGATAAGCGGCCGGAAAATGAAGCCACCAGGGTCATAAAAATGGGTTGTGTAACCAATATCAGACCGGCATCCGAAGGTTTCAGTCCTTTAATATACTGCAGGTACAAACTCAGCAGAAAAGTAACGGCAAAAGTGGCCGCGTAGTTAATGAGCGCGGCAAGGTTCGAAAAAGCAAATACTCTGTTACCGGTAAACAAATTTATATCCAGAATCGGGAACGAAACCCTCTTTTCGTTCAGAACAAACAAAGCCATACCGCTTAAGCCGGCAATTGTCATTACGATGGCCGAAAAAGCAGGCAGTTTTGAGAAACTGAACATAAGTAACGCTATACTGAGCATATAAATCAGGGATCCTGTAACATCGAAGTGTTCGTCAGCTGCATCGCGCCATTCGGATTTGATGGCATAAAAAGTGGCTGGTATTACAAATAGGCCGAACGGAATATTGAGCCAGAAGATACTCCTCCAGCCAAACAAATCGGTAAGGAAACCACCCAGCAAAGGAGCCAGCGTTAGCCCCAGATAAACTGCAGAAACATTTATACCTATGGCACGGCCGCGTTTTTCGGGCGGAAAAGCGGATGTGATCATGGCTGTTCCGGTTGCAAACATCATTGAACCCCCTATGCCTTGTAACAAACGGAAACCAATCAGCATTGCGGAGCTGGAAGCAACCGCACAAAGCCCTGAAGCTATGGTAACAATAATATTTCCGAAAATAAAAACCTTTTTACGACCGGTCATATCGGCTATTTTACCAATAGGCAGCAACACGGCTACCGAAGCAAGCAGAAACGACATCGAAACCCAACCCATCACAACGGTATTCATCCTGAATTCAGAAGCCATATCGGGAAGCGCAATATTAACAGCAGCTCCCATAAATGGGTTAATAAATGAAGTGAGTATAATCAGGAATAACAGTAAATTTTTATTCCCTTGTTCAGTATTTTTTGTACCCGTACTTTTCATTTCAAGTAAATAAGGGATACAAATATAAGCCCGAAATCTGTTCCGGTTTTACCTTTATGCATCAATTCTGAAGATATCGCTGAGAATTAAAAATTCCACATCCGGAAGTAAGCGAAAAAATATCAATCCGGTTTTTATAAAAATCCTGATCAGGAAATTTCTTTTACCATGCGATCTGAATCGGGGATTTAAACATTATTCTGAGCCGGTGAAATTCATTTTCCTGACAATGGAATTATTTTTGTATCTTTAATATTGCAGAACCTTTAACATAAAACAAAATGAAAAAGGCCCGGATAATTATAATAATAAACTTAATTTTTGCA
>CAYNVK010000649.1:0-1889 GCA_964400395.1 uncultured Lentimicrobiaceae bacterium
ACTGGGATATATAATTGAGGGAATAAAATTAGAAAAAGATGTGGGTACACGGTAGTTGCAGAAGGCAAGCTTCAAGCATTTCAAACCCTTCAAACATTTTAAACATTTTAAACGCTTCAAACATTTTAAACTCTTCAAACTCTTCAAACATTTCAAACACCCATCTTTCCAAACCTGCCAGTTTGTCGTAAAAAAGAATATGGCAGGAGATTTGTGCTGAGAAATACATACTTTAAAACTCAGAACCATGTACATTGTAATTTTTATAGGCTTTATGATCCTTAGCCTGATCGTAAGCCAGGTGTTGAAATCGAAATTCAGGAAATATGCCGCCATCCCCATGAGCAATGGGTTTACAGGCAAGGAAATAGCCGAGAAGATGCTGCGCGAAAATGGTATTTACGACGTGCAGGTGATCTCGGTCGAAGGGCAGCTTACTGACCATTACAATCCCGAAACCAAAACTGTGAACCTGAGCCAGGATGTGTATTTTAAGTCGAGCATTTCGGCGGCTGCCGTTGCTGCCCACGAATGTGGCCATGCGGTGCAGCATGCACAGGCATATAGCTTCCTGAAGCTGCGCAGCGCCCTGGTGCCGGCGGTAAGTTTCGCCTCCAACTGGGTGCAGTGGGTGCTGCTAGCCGGCGTGTTGCTGGTAAATACTTTCCCACAGCTTCTGCTGGCAGGTATTGTATTGTTTGCGGCTACTACCTTGTTCAGTTTTATCACCCTGCCGGTTGAAATTGACGCCAGCCGTCGCGCCCTGGTATGGCTCAACAGCACAGGACTTACCAACAACGAATCGCAGGCCAAAGCCCAGGATGCCCTCAAATGGGCCGCTTACACATATGTAGTAGCTGCCCTTGCCTCGCTGGCAACCCTGTTGTATTACATCATGATTTTTACAGGCCGCAGGGATTAATTTACGGCCAGGCAAAAATCAAAGAAGCCGGAAATCTGAACGATTTCCGGCTTCTTTTTTAACTATTCTGTTCATATTTCTGCCAAGCACTAGGGTTGCACTTCAACCATACTTCAGCTAATCTGCAACTTTACAAGCGTTATCCCCGCATCAGGCGCTCAATTTCATCGGGTTCCACGGGTATTGCGGCCATCAGATCAACAGGCTCTTCGGCTACCATAATATCATTTTCGAGTCGGATACCGATCCCTTCTTCAGGAATATAAATGCCCGGTTCGCAGGTCATTACCATCCCGTTTTCGAAAACCATTTGGCGGGTTCCCACATCATGAACATCCAATCCCAGGAAATGGCCGGTACCGTGCATATAATACCTGAAATAAGCCGGGGTTTCGGGCGTCTGCGATCTGAGATCGGTTTTGCTGATCAGCCCCAGGCCCACCAGTTCCTTTTCCATCAGTTTGCATACTTCGGCATGCCACTTTTCGATGGTAGTGCCTGGTTTAAGCATGGCAGTTGCGGCTTTCATGATGCGCAACACAGCTTCGTAAACCTCGCGCTGGCGTGGGGTAAATTTCCCGTTAACAGGGATAGTACGCGTCATATCAGCCGCATAATTCCCATATTCGGCTCCTACATCCATCAATACCAGGTCGCCATCGCGGCATACATTATAGTTGGTATTATAATGAAGTATGCATGCATTAGCCCCTGAAGCTATAATGGGCGAATATGCATGACCTGTAGCACCTCTGCGGATAAACTCATGGGTAAATTCGGCTTCAACTTCGTACTCTTTTTGCCCGGGTTTAATAAATTTTAGCACACGGCGGAAACCTTCGTTGGTAATATCGCAGGCTTTCTGTATCTGGGCAATTTCTTCGGGTTCTTTAACCAACCGCATTTCGGTAACCAATGGCGCCAGTCTTTCGTAGGTATGCAGCGGGAAATCATGTTTCATCCGGTT
>CAYNVK010000650.1:0-1883 GCA_964400395.1 uncultured Lentimicrobiaceae bacterium
CCAATCGTTTTGGTGACAGTTCGGGCATAGAAAGTGTATTCTTGTAGTTTTCGGTTTAATTGATCAATACTTATCGGGTCTCGAATTTGTATCCAACGCCTTTGATGGTTTTTATGTGGTCGATGCCGGTTTTTTCGCGGATTTTCCGGATGTGCACATCAATAGTTCGTTCGCCGACAATAATATCGTCGTCCCACACCTGGTTCATAATTTCGTCGCGGGTAAATACTTTGTGTGGTTTGGAAGCCAGCAGGTTCAGCAGTTCAAACTCTTTACGGGCAAGTTGTATTTCCTGGTTTTCGCGGTAAACCATATAATTTTCCCTGTTAATTTTCAGGTCGCCGGCTTCGTAAATGTTAACGATTTCATTCGCAGTTTTAAGCCTGCGGAGCAGGGAGTTTACCTTGCTCACCAGCAAGGCCGGTTTTATGGGTTTGGTAATATAATCGTCGCCTCCGGCATCCAGGCTGAGTATCTGGGTAAAGTCCTCGCTGCGTGCAGTAAAAAAAACGATTAGCGTACTTTCGAGACCTGGTAAGCGTTTTATTTCGCGGCAGGTTTCAATCCCATCCATTTGTGGCATCATTACATCCAGCAAAATAAGATGGGGCGTGTTTTCTTTAGCTTTTAAAATGGCATCACGACCGTTGTCGGAAGTAAGTACCTTATAACCTTCCTTGCGAAGGTTATAGCCGACAAAATCGAGAATATCAGTTTCGTCATCCACCAAGAGCAGCGTAAAAGCATTGTTCTCCATATCGGTTAAGTTACTTTATGAATTTTCGGGTTATTTGCTTCCGTTTGCCGGTTTGTTTTTTTGTAGTTTGCTGTGTTTCACGATGATGGCGTCAAAGTAAAAAACCAGTTCTTCGGCTATGTTTGTGATGTGGTCGCCGGCACGTTCCAGTTTTCGGATAATAGAAAACAGGTCGAGCAACATGGGGATATCATCCGGGTTTTCTTTTATTAACCCGCTGATAATCGGGGTGATATCATTATTGATCTTGTCGAGTTTTTCATCCATTCCGAACAAGGTACTAACCATTTTCCGATCGTTCCTTTCGAACGAAGCCAGCGATTCCTGTATCATGGATTGGGCTATAAAGAACATTTCGGGAACACGCGTTGCTTCAAAAACCGAGTTGGGCAAGGCTTTATCGGCATGTTCTGCACTTTTGGCAATGGCATTGGCATAATCGCCTATACGCTCGAGGTTATAATTGATTTTGAGTACGGAAAGCAGGAAACGCAGGTCGATGGCCACCGGATTTTGAAGCATGATGATGTTTTCGCAATCCATATCAATTTTTAGTTCGAAGGCATCAACCATTTTTTCGTTTGCACGTACCTCCCGGGCAAGGTCTTTGTCGCCGTTAATAAGAGCCAGCCGGGCTTTCTCCATCTGGCTGCTCACCAGGTTCCACATTTGTATTAAATCATTCTTGAGTTGATCAAGATTTGTATCGAGGTGACTCATATAATTTTGGATTTACGATTTTTGATTGACGATTTTGTTGGTATTTTGGGGTTGGTTGGGATTGAGGAGATTGAGGGGATTGAAGTGATTGATGGGATTGAGGAGATTGAAGGGATTGAAGGGCTTGAAGATTGCCTTCAGGAGTATGAGGTTTCAAAGTTTCAGAATCAGGCCAAGTCTTCAACATCTAACATCCAACATCCGAAATCCAACATCTGAAATTCAACATCCGAAATCCGAAATCCGAAATCCGAAATCCTTCATTTCTCAACCAAACCTTCCGGTGATATAGTTTTGTGTTCGTTCGTTCGAGGGATTCAGGAACATTTTTTGAGTTGCATCGTGTTCAACCATTTCGCCCATGTAGAAAAAACCGGTGTAATCGCTGATCCGGCCGGCTTGTTGC
>CAYNVK010000651.1:0-1876 GCA_964400395.1 uncultured Lentimicrobiaceae bacterium
GGAACTATTTTGTAATTCAGTTTTTCGCCGGTAACTTTTTCGAATGATTTAATTACATCCAGCACAGAATAACCGGTACCCGTGCCCAGGTTAAAGATTTCGAGTTTGAGCTTGCTTTTGCCGCCCAGCATACGTTCAACAGCAATCAGGTGGGCCTTTGCCAGGTCAACCACATGAATATAGTCGCGAATGGCAGTACCATCGGGCGTATCGTAATCGTTGCCAAAAACACTCAGGCACTGGCGTTTGCCGATGGCTGTCTGGGTGATGAAAGGCACCAGGTTGTTGGGTACGCCCAGCGGCAATTCGCCGATTAATGCGGTATGATGAGCCCCGATAGGATTGAAATATCGCAAGGCAATGGCTTTCACCGGGTACGATTGGGTTGAGAAACGCAGAATATCCTCGCACATCTGCTTTGTATTGCCGTATGGCGACCAGGCAGGTTTTATGGGTGCTTTTTCGGTTACCGGCAACTCGTCGGGCTGTCCGTATACGGTGCACGACGACGAAAAAACCAGGTTTTCAATACCATGGGTTTTCATTCCATCAATCATGTTGAGGAGCGATTTCACATTATTGCGGTAATATTCGAGTGGTTTTTCCATCGATTCGCCCACCGCTTTGTAAGCTGCAAAATGAATAATCCCGTCCAGGTCGGAATGGCGGTTGAAAAAATCAGCCGTAAGGGATTCATCGGACAGGTCGAACTGCTCAAAAGCAGGCTTCACACCGGTAATGGCAGCAATATTATCGAGTACCTCGATTGAAGAATTCGATAAATTATCTACAATTACCACATCGTATCCATGCTGCTGAAGCTCAACCACGGTATGCGAACCAATATAACCGGCACCCCCGGTAACCAGGATTTTTTGTTTTGTCATATTTCGAAGAATTTAATTACATCGTACCTGTTTAAAGAAAAAGCACTTGCTGATAATTGCCCGGGCCAAATCCTCATACAAAGGTATTGAAATAATATATCGTACAACCGGAAAGTAATCCGGAGTGGGTATAATTAGTAATTTTTAAGAAGCCCCTTTTTGTACCTTTGCCATTAAATCAGGTTTAGTAGTTTCAAAAAAAAAGTATTGTATTTTTACCCATAAATAGTTCACTCTGTATTTCAGTTAACCAAAACACTGTTGATAAATGAAAATTGCAATTGTTGGAAGCGGATATGTAGGACTGGTTACCGGAACCTGTTTTGCCGAAGTAGGCATTGATGTGGTTTGTGTTGATATCGACCAGAAAAAAATAGAAAACCTTAAAAACGGCATAATCCCCATTTACGAACCGGGCCTGGAAGAAATGGTGCACCGCAACACCAAAAAGGGCCGCTTACAGTTTACCACCAGCATTGCCGAGGCATTGCAGGACTGTGAGGTGCTCTTCAGCGCTGTAGGCACTCCGCCCGACGAAGACGGCAGCGCCGATCTGCAATACGTGCTCAGCGTTGCCCGCGATTGCGGAAAGCATATGATCGGCTACCTGCTGGTTGTTACCAAAAGCACCGTTCCTGTTGGCACAGCGCTCAAGGTAAAGGCTGCCATACAGGAGGAACTCGACAAAAGAGGATTAGATATTCCTTTCGACGTTGCATCCAACCCGGAATTCCTGAAAGAAGGTGCCGCTATCGACGATTTCCTGAAACCCGACCGTATCGTGATCGGCCTCGATTCAACCAGGGCTGAGGAACTGATGAGAAGTTTATACAAGCCTTTTACCCTTAACGGGCACCCGGTAATTTTTATGGATATCACCTCTGCCGAAATGACCAAATATGCAGCCAACTCCATGCTGGCAACCAAAATCAGTTTTATGAACGATATCGCCAACCTCTGCGAAATTGTTGGCGCCGATATTAATATGG
>CAYNVK010000652.1:0-1875 GCA_964400395.1 uncultured Lentimicrobiaceae bacterium
TTGCCGTTCTGATTCTCCAAAATAGTGTTTTTAATACGTGGTTTTTTAAAATCAGCAAAATGAGGCTGTTCCAGCACCTGCTATCTCAAAATAGCAGGTGCTTTTGAGGTTCTTCAAATCAACTGTTGCTTGAATTAGGGCTTATTTCTGGCGGAAATGAGACAAAACAAGCTACGTTCTGATTATCTTTTAACACCAATTGTTGTGAATAGTACATCATAAACCATAAAACATAAATCATATGAAAACAATCAGACTTACGTTGGCATTAAGTTCAATAGGGATCCTGTTCTTTTTCTTTTTATCGAATGTGGCATTTTCGCAGGTTACTAAAGTTGCTGATACTTCGAAAACTGTAAAAGCAGATACATTAAAAGCAAATCAGGCTGAAGCAATGAAGACTGATGATGGAAAGAAGAAAGATAAAAAGGGGAAAAAGAACGAGATAATTTTGTACACAGGTGTAAATTTCACCAATCTCAGCTCTTCCGATTCATATGTAACAGAAGCCTCGACCGGGTACCAGTTAGGGGCATATTATAAACAGGGACGAACATTCTTCTGGCAGGCCGGAGCGCGGTTTGCAAACGCAAAAATCGGGTACAAACCTGAAGGCAGCGCTGATTTTACTGATATTTCGGTAAGCGATATTGATATTCCCTTAACGCTTGGGGTAAATTTTACATCATTTATGAACCGGGTACTCAGTATGAGGCTTTTTGCCAGCGCGGTTCCTGCCTTCACGGTAAAAATTGCCGACAACCCTTTCGGAATCACCAAGGATAAAGTAAATTCATTTATACTTTACGGGCAAGGCGGTGTTGGCGTCAATGTCGCTTTCGTGGTTTTAGAGGCCGGGTATAACTATGGTTTTAACGAATTACTGAAAGACAATACCAATTCAAAACCCGGACAATTTTTTATTAATTTTGGATTCAGGTTCTAACTGCTCAAGCCGTACATTTTAAAATCCAACAACTTAACAACTGATTCATTTAACTTTAATAAAAACCTACAAGCTTCATTAATGAATAGATTACTCATGAAAAAAATCATCCTTTCTCTTACTTTATTCTTTTTAATCGCAAACATTACTTTCGGGCAGGTTTATACCAATAAGGAGGTGGGTAAAAAAAATGTGGCCCTGGTTGACAGCATCAAAGCAAAGCCGTATCCGTATTCGCTCCCGATATGGGGCGCAAAAGCGGCTGCCAAAGGATTTAACCTGCCCTATTCAGCGGGCCTTAGTGTTAACTACCTTCAGCAGGAATCAGCATTAATTATTGATAATCTCTTTGTTGGCTTCAATAACGGACCTATGTATAACCTGGACGAAATAATCCGTTTTGATGAATCAACTGCAAGAGCCGCGGCTTTAACGGTGAGACCCGATGTGTGGGTTTTGCCTTTCCTAAACATATATGGTCTTTTCGGCAAAGCAAAAAGTTCAACCGAAATAAGTGCCGGAGTCTGGATCCCTGACACTGCAAATATCTGGAGGGAGATTACCTCATTCACCACAAAAGCTGAATTCTCCGCTACAACAATGGGTTTCGGTATGACTCCAACAATGGGTGTAGGTGGTGGCTGGCTGGCACTGGATATGAACTGTGCGTGGACGGATGTAAGCGCCCTCGAGAAACCGGTTTTTACTTTTGTTTTTGGTCCCCGCTTAGGTAAAACATTTAAATTTAAAAAGCCGGAACAAACTATTGCCTTCTGGGCAGGTGGTTTCCGCGTCAAATTCTCTTCTCAAACCAAAGGTTCACTGAACCTTTCGGAGCTGGCAAACACGGATGAATTACAGGATAAAGTGGACCAGGGTATGGAGAACGTAAGTGAAAAATCAGCCCAGGTTGATGAATGGTGGGGTGG
>CAYNVK010000653.1:0-1873 GCA_964400395.1 uncultured Lentimicrobiaceae bacterium
TATCCTTATCAAAATATGATTTTCCACCCGAATTTTATTCGAAGGGAATCCTGATGCTGGGCGGCAGCACCGAGCTGCAATATAACGGAACATATTACGAAGGAGATCTTTCGGGTATTACCACTGGCAACCTTCCGTTCTGGTTCCAGCATTTTTACAAACCCGGCAACCGCATTTCGAAAGAAAAAAACTGGACCACCAAGCTCGAAGAAATTGTAAAAAAAGCTCCGGGGTGGGATATAGGCGTTATTTGTGGCGTGCCGGCCTGGTTACAGATCCTGCTCGAGAAAATTATCGAGACCTATAACCTCAATACCATCCACGATATGTGGCCTAACCTGAGCATTTACGTACATGGCGGGGTTTCGTTTGCACCTTATCAGCAGGGTTTCGAAAAACTGCTTGCCCACCCGCTCACATACATGGAAACCTACCTGGCTTCGGAAGGTTTTATAGCTTACCAGAGCAGGCCCAATGTAAAAGGCATGCAGCTGGTGATGGATAATGGTATCTTTTATGAATTTGTGCCTTTTAACGAAACTAATTTCGACGACGACGGCAACCTGAAGCCCGATGCCACCGTGTTGAACATTCGCGAAATTGAAGAAGACCAGGATTACGGTTTGCTGATTTCGACCTGCACCGGGGCCTGGCGCTACCTGATTGGCGATACTGTGCGATTTACATCGAAGGCATTGGGCGAAATTGTAATCACCGGGCGTACCAAGCAGTTCCTGAGCCTTTGCGGTGAGCACATTTCGCAGGAAAACCTGAACCATGCCGTGGAGATGCTATCGAAGAAACTTAATATCACCATACGCGAGTTTGCGGTAGCCGGTGTGAAACACGAAAAAAGTATGTTTGCCCACAAATGGTATCTTGGTGTCGATTCGCCGCTTGATGCCAAACTGGCAGCAAAAATTCTCGACGAAAACCTGGGAATACTCAACGACGATTACCGCACCGAACGGCTACATGCCATCAGGGAAGTAACTGCCGATGTGATGGATTCATCCGTATTTTACGAATGGATGAAACAAGCGGGTAAAGAAGGCGGGCAGCATAAGTTTCCCCGCGTTTTAAAAGGTGAAAAACTTGAAAGCTGGATTGATTTCCTCGAAAAGAGGAAACCCACAAAATAGAAAAAAGCGCATATTACAAGTTTACGCTTGTAGTTCATGCTAAATATAAAATATGCAGGCCGGCATCCCGGTTTATTTAATAATACCATGTTGTGGTATCGGGTGGCATCCTGCAAATTCTAATACGCTGTTATGCATCCCTTAATACAAGGAGCTATACTAGGATTAACATTGTCGGCATTGCTTGGCCCGGCCTTGTTCACCTTGTTGCAAACCAGCATACACCGTGGATTAAAGTCAGGTATTTTCCTGGCATTTGGTATTTTCCTTTCGGATGTAAGTGTTGTGTACCTGGCTTTCCTGGGGGCACTGCAATTGATCAGCCAGCGGAGCAATTACCTGATAGCAGGCATTCTCGGGGGATCAATACTTATCGGCTTCGGGTTATACACTTTCCTGCACAAAATACATATCGACGACAACAAGAACCCCATCGAAATCCGTGTACCCGGTCCGCTTACGTATGTTCTGAAAGGATTCTTTCTCAACATTATGAATCCTTTTGTATGGTTTTTCTGGATTTCGGCCATGGTTGGTGTAAGTGCAAACTATGGTGTTGATAAGCATGGGATCATGTTCTTTTTTATCGGCACACTCACTACAGTTTTTGGCGCCGATGTTTTAAAGGTTTTTATAGCCCACCGTATTAAATCGCATCTTAAAGCCAATATTCTTGTGCGGGTAAACCATTTTGTGGGGTTGCTCCTCATTATTTTCGGAGTGTTCCTTAT
>CAYNVK010000654.1:0-1870 GCA_964400395.1 uncultured Lentimicrobiaceae bacterium
CCAACTTCAATTTGTATTGTAATTGATTACATTTGCTTGTTTGTTGCAAATTTCAATTTACGCAGTAAAAAAACTATGTATGCGATTTATACGTGATCTAATTAAGCCTTTCAGCATTATCCAGTTTTTATTGGCTAACCTGGCATTTGCGCTGGTTATCATTGCCATTTTTATGTTAAGTTATATCGAAAATTTTTCTGGGTTTCTTTTTTATCTGTCGTGGTCGTATGTAATAACATTTACACAATGGACAGGAGCCATATTGATTAACTATTTACTTGATATTAGAATTAAATGGATTGAAAGGCCGGTTCTCCGATCATTACTTGGCATTTTTATTTTGGTGTTGTATTCGGTGATAGCCTTTATTGCCGTAAAATACCTGATGTATTACCTCAAATATGGCAGGTTCCCGGAGGATCAGTGGCAGTTTACAGCGGTTTCGAGTTTATCGGCAGTACTTATTTCTTTTATTATATCGCTGATATTTACAGCAATAGGTTTTTTTAAAGGATGGAAAAGAGCTATTGAGCGCGAGCGGAACCTGAAAGCTGAGATGATGGCGTATAAATACGAATCGCTGCGCAACCAGATTAACCCGCATTTTTTATTCAATAGTTTTAATGTTTTGAGCGACCTTGTATACTCGGATCAGGTGCAGGCTGTGAAATTTATTAACCAGCTGAGCGAATTGTTCAGGTACGTGCTCGATAGCCGCGATAAGGAACTTGTTCCACTGAAAGATGAACTGGGATTTATGCAATCCTATTTATACCTGCTCAAAACCCGTTTCGAAGATAAGCTGGTTTTGAACATGGATGTGGAAGCAGCTCCCGATGAGCTGATCGTTCCCATGACCCTGCAACTGATGGTTGAGAACGCAGTAAAACACAATGAGGTTTCGGAGGCATTCCCGTTGCACATTCATATTCGCCGAAATACCAATTACCTGGAAGTTGAAAATACATTGAGGCTGAAGCAGGTTGGCGACGATTCGAAAAATACAGGGCTCCGAAATATTACCCAGCAATTTGCCTACTTTACTGACAGGCAGATTGAAATTAATGATTCCGATGGTAAATTCGTGGTGCGTATCCCTCTTTTAAAAGCAGCTGAAAAATGAAAGTGATTATCCTTGAAGACGAATCGCGGGCTGCAAGCCACCTGGAGCGGTTGTTACTGAAGGTAGCACCCGAAATGAAAGTAATTGCCAGGCTCGAAACTATCAGGCAGGCCGTTCCTTTCCTGGCAGCACATCCCGAAATAGATCTTGTGTTTTCGGATGTTCAGCTTGCCGATGGGCTGAGTTTTGAGATTTTCAGACAGGTGGATACTCGGTGCCCTATAATTTTTACCACCGCTTACGATCACTATGCGATTGAAGCTTTCAAAACCAATGGCATCGACTACCTGTTGAAACCGGTTGAAGAAGGCAGGCTAAAACAGGCTATTGATAAATCGAGGATGTTTTCGCCGGGGATGATGTTTGAGAAACTACTCACTTTGCAGCATCTGGCTTCCGATAAAACTTACAAAACAAGGTTTTTGGTAAAAGTGGGGGAGAAGATAAAAAGCATCCCGGTGGAAGAGATCCTTGCTTTTTACAGCCTTGAAAAAGCCACTTATATCCACACGCTGACCCACCGCGATTATTGTATTGATTATTCAATTGACCAACTCGAAACCATGCTCAATCCCGGCAGTTGTTTCAGGATAAACCGGAAATATATTGTTTCCATCAAAGCATGTACCCAAATCCTGACCTGGAGTAACAGCCGCCTGAAACTGAAAATAGAGGGCTTCGATGATGAGGATATTATTGTTGCCCGCGAAAGGATACAGGATTTTAAGGCCTGGCTGGATCAGTAGT
>CAYNVK010000655.1:0-1865 GCA_964400395.1 uncultured Lentimicrobiaceae bacterium
GCCGCGCCGTTGGTGGTGCTGCGCTGATAATACAGGAGGCAACGGCTGTTTCGCCCGAAGGCCGTATTTCGCCCGGCGACCTTGGATTATACGATGATGCTCATATCGAAATGCTGAGCAGGATAAATCGGTTTATTCACGAACACCATGCAGTAGCCGGCATTCAGCTGGCGCATGCCGGACGAAAAGCCGGTTGTGCAAAACCCTGGGAAGGGGGCAAACAACTGAAAAAACACGAAGGCGGCTGGATGATCGTTGCCCCTTCGGCTTTGCGTTTTAATCCCGACGATGATTTACCCCTCGAACTGGATGAAGACGGAATTGCAAAAGTTATTGCCGACTTCAGGTCAGCTGCCGGAAGAGCATTAAAGGCAGGGTATACCCTGGTTGAAATACATGCCGCGCACGGTTACCTGTTACACCAATTTTTATCGCCACTCAGCAATCACCGCACCGATAAGTATGGCGGCAGCTTCGAAAACCGCATCCGGCTTCTGATTGAAGTTGTTAAAGCGGTACAAACCGTTTGGCCGCAAAATCTTCCGCTGTTTGTGCGTATATCGGCTACCGATTGGGCCGATGGTGGCTGGAATGCCGACGAAGCAGTTCAACTTGCCTCCATACTCAAAAACCTGGGAGTCGACCTGATTGATTGCTCTTCGGGCGGATTGGTGCCACATCAGAAAATACCTCTCGGCCCCGGATACCAGGTTCCATTTGCCGAAAAGCTGAAGAAAGAAACCGGGATTTTAACCGGCAGCGTTGGCCTGATTACTGAAGCACAGCAGGCCGAAGATATTTTGCAGAAAGGGCAGGCCGATATGATACTGATTGCCCGGGAATCGCTGCGCGACCCCTATTTTGCGCTGAATGCCGCAAAAATACTGGGCGACGATATGGCGTGGCCCCTGCAATACCTGCGGGGAAAATAAAAACCACATTTACACAGTTCAGCAAAAAAAACAGGAGGCTGGTATAAGCCTCCTGTTTTTTATTCCCCGGCTGGTTAACCGGCTGGTATGTTCAGTTAACCAAGGATCTTTACACCGAAGAAAGGAAGTATGGATTCCATATTATCCCTGGTTACAGGCAGGTAAAATTTGCCATCTTTAAAAACAAAGTATACATATTGGAGGTGTGCTTTTTCGAAGTTACCTTCACACATTTCGCCTTTGCACTGCATTTTGCTGAATTTATACAGCCTCAATCCATTGCGGGATGTAACATACTCCATGAGTGCTGTACAATTGGCAGGAGCTCCTTTACACATTACCGGCAGCCTTTCGTACAACTTCCCGTTGAGCGAATACGAATCAACATTTTTAAACGGAACCTTCATGGTGGTGCCGTCACTGAGTTTCACACTCATGTTTAACAAACCAGTTTTCATGGTTTGGCAGAAATACGTTTTACCGTTAACGGTAACATAGTTGGTGGCTTCACCTCCGGCTTTCAGTATAAGTGCGGACAGCACCAGTATCAGAATTACAGATAATTTTTTCATTGCTTGGTCCTCCTTATTTTAAGGGTTGTTGATTTTATGACATAAAGGTACATAACAACCTGATAGCGAAGCAAATGCAATCGATGAGCCTATAAAAAGAATCGATAAACAGTTAAGCGTGAATAACAGGAATTTTACAGGTTAAAATGAGCCGTTCACCGAATGTTGGTGGAAAAAGAACACGTGTATTACGACATATTTCCCGGAAATTTGCCCGGTATTTCACGGCGAAATCATGCCGGCCTCATTCACTTACAAAAGCGGACGTACAATGTAAATACCATTATAAACCCAAAAAAGCCCGGTCGAAAACGAACCGGGCCTTTGCACTAACTACTAACCACAATAGAGATTTTTATTT
>CAYNVK010000656.1:0-1860 GCA_964400395.1 uncultured Lentimicrobiaceae bacterium
ATGAGCAGGAAATATTACCCGGGAAAAACGGTGGTTTGGTTTCGGTTGAATTTCTACCATATAACTCAAGACCCGAGTTTGATGAACTGAATATTAAACGTGTTCACGAATTAGTTGATACGCTTACGCAGAAAGGCTACAGGAAGGCCGATATTGCCATACTCACCCGATCGAACCGCGAAGGAAGCATCATAGCCCGTTCGCTGATGTCGGAAGGAATCAGTGTGGTTTCGGCCGAAGCGCTGCTGCTGGCAGCCTCGCCCGAGGTAAATTTTGTGATCACCGTGCTGCAATACATCAGCGACCAGCAAAACCTGGTAGCTGTTGCCGGTATTATAAACGAACTCGTTCGCAATGGGAAACTAAGCACAGCGCTCATCAGGCATTTCCCGGTGCAAAATGGAGGATGGCCATCGCTCGACCGGATATTGGCAGAAGCTGGTTTTGCATTTAATATCAATGCATTAAGAGGGTTGCCCTTGTACGATCTTTGCGAAGAAATTATCAGGATTTTTTCGCTCGACGATGGTCATTACAATATTTACCTGCAGTTTTTTCTTGATTTTGCCAATAAAGTTTCAGGCCGGCAGGGTACGCACCTGGCTGATTTGCTCGAAGCCTGGGAGGAGAAAAAGGGTAAGCTTTCGGTTGTGGTTCCCGAGGGGATTGATGCCATCCGCATCATGACGATACATAAATCGAAAGGGCTTGAATTTCCGGTTGTTATCTGGCCTATGGCTACCGAAAAACTGAAAACCACTTTCGACCAGGTTTGGGTGGATCTTGAAAAAGATATAGTCCCCGGGCTACCGGTTGCGCTGCTGCAAACAGGCAGCAGTATGGAAGGCGCCGGCTATCAGCAGCAGTATCAGCAGGAGCGGAGCCGGTCGTTGCTGGATATGGTTAACCTCATTTACGTTGCCTTCACCAGGCCCGCCGAACGCTTATACATACTTACCCGTGAGCCGGGCAAAGGCGATGGTAATAACCTGCCAAAACTGCTTTCGCAATTTATTGAAAAACAACCTGCTGAGTGGATAAATGAGGGGACGGTTTATACGCGTGGGCGCGATGAACATGAGCATAAGCCTGTTGATCCAACTGCCAACCCCGAAATGTTACCCCGGATGATTTCGATACCCTGGCAGGGACGGATCAAAATTGCCCGCCGGGCGCCAAAGTACTGGAGCACCGGGCAATCGAAAAACAAGCAAGCCTGGGGCACGCTTGTGCACGACACACTGGCCTCCATACAAAACAGGTCCGAAATTGCGGCTAAAGTCCAACTTCAGGCTAATGCCAATTTACTGGCTGATGCAGATACGGAACTCCTGCTGCAACGCGTAACGAGCACCCTCGATCACCCGTTGTTAAAAGGATATTTTACTGAAAATGCTAAAATGAAATCCGAAGCCGGCATCCTGATGCCCAATGGTGATGTTTTCCGGCCCGACAAAGTTTTCTTCAGCCAGCATGAAACCGTAATTATGGAGTTTAAAACCGGGCTGCCAAAACCGGAGCATGAAAAGCAATTGCATCATTATGGCGAAATCCTTCAGCAAATGGGCTATCCCGGTATCAGGAAACTGTTGGTTTACCTGGATGATGAAATTAAAGTGAATGAATTATGACCCGGCAATTGTTTTGAGATGGAGTTGCGCTTTGAAAGACCGGAGAACGATGGCCAATGTCCGATGGCTGATGTCCGATGGCGGATGTTCGATGTCAGATGTCGGAAGACCGAAGTCGGAAGTCCGAAGACCGAAGACCAAAGTCGGAAGTCCGAAGTCGGAAGACCGAAGACCGAAGTCGGAAGTCGGAATACATAATCCCAATCGTAAATCGTAAATCGTAAATCGT
>CAYNVK010000657.1:0-1855 GCA_964400395.1 uncultured Lentimicrobiaceae bacterium
AAACGCCGCAGGCATGAAACGCGCAGCATTAAACGCCGAAGGCATTGAACTTTTCAAACGCGAAGCATGAAACGCATAGCATGAAACGCGCCGCATGAAACGCCAAAGGCATGAAACGCGCAGCATGAAACGCCGCAGGCATTAAACGCGCAGCATGAAACGCCGAAGGCAATAAACGCCGCAGGCTTCAAACGCGAAGCATTGAACGTACTTAAATTTTAGCAATATAAATTATATTCTCAATACATGGCACTTCGCAAACAACCTATCGGAAAACTGTATTATCGCATCGGTGAGGTGGCTGATATGTTTAAAGTAAATACTTCGCTGATCCGTTATTACGAAAAGGAATTCAGCATCATAAAACCACACCGCAACAACAAGGGCAACCGCCTGTTTACGCAGAACGATGTGGATCATTTTCATACCATCTTCCACCTGATAAAGGAAAAAGGATACACGCTCGAAGGCGCCAAACTGAAATTGCGTGAAAAACAAACCCCTGAGAAAGCCCCTGACCAGGAGGTGCTCAACTCATTGCTGCGCATGAAACGCTTTTTGCTCGAACTGCGGGAGCAGTTATAAACTTTGGCTAAAAATATTTCTTTTCGGCCAGAAATTCGGTTACATATTCGTAAACGCCTTCTTCGAGGGTGTAAAATGGGGCGGGATATCCGGCAACCTTGGTTAACTTTGTCATATCTGCTTCGGTGAAATATTGATATTTCTCGCGGATATCCATTGGGGTATCGATAAATTCAATTTTTTCGGGGATTTCAAGCGCGTGAAACACGGCCTTGGCCAAATGCAGAAATGCACGTGCCTTCCCTGTGCCTAAGTTGTAAAGCCCCGATTCGGGTTTGGCGTGCATCATAAAATACAATACATCCACCACGTCCTTCACATAAATAAAATCGCGCAGCTGCATGCCATCGGCAAAGCCCGAACGGTGCGAACGGAAGAGTTTTATCATGCCGGTTTCCTTCTGTTGTTTGAAACCATGCAGCACCACTGAGGCCATACGGCCCTTATGGTACTCGTTGGGGCCATAGACGTTGAAAAATTTCATTCCGGCCCAAAATGGAGGCACTTTCTCCTGTTTCAGCACCCAACTGTCGAAATCATTTTTCGATTCGCCATAGGGATTCAGTGGCCGCAGACGGTCGACAATGGAATGATCGTCAACATAACCCAGTTCGCCCATGCCGTAAGTTGCTGCCGACGAGGCATAAACCAGCGGAATGCCATATTCGGCGCAAGCCTGGAATACACTTTTTGAATAATTGAGGTTCAGCCGGTTGAAGATCTCCACATTAAACTCGGTGGTATCGGTGCGGGCTCCCAGGTGATACACGGCCTCAACATCGGCACTGTGTTTCTGCAGCCAGTTGATAAACTCGTCGCGGTGCACATGCCCGCCTACTGATTTATGATCGAGGTTATGATTTTTAAGCGGGTTGCTGAAGTCGTCGACAACAATAATATTGGTTAAACCTTTGTTGTTGAGTTTATTTACCATGCAACTGCCTATAAATCCTGCAGCGCCCGTAACTACTGTGTATTTCATAATCGCTGGCGTTTTAAAAATACAAAGGTAAGGGTTTCGGGATTCAAATGTTTGAAGAGTTTGAAGAGTTTGAAGAGTTTGAAATGTTTGAAGAGTTTCAGAAGTTTCAGATGGTTTCAGGGTCATTGCGAGGAGGCACGACGAAGCAACAGGGTTTCAAGGTTTCAGTGTTTCAAAGTTTCAGGTTTCTGGTTTCTGGGTCATTGCGAGGAGGTACAGCTTGTCCCGATTTTTCGCATATGCGTCAAGCTAAGCAGCCAATTTAAGATAAAATTGTTTAGAGTTAAT
>CAYNVK010000658.1:0-1853 GCA_964400395.1 uncultured Lentimicrobiaceae bacterium
TTTTATGATACAGATCAGCAAGTTTTACCACAGGGGCGATTTTCAGATTGCATTGCGGTTTGGTTTTGATGATGAACTTAAACAGAAAGCCAGGCAGATAGGCGCGCGCTGGAGCCAGACCCATAAATGCTGGTATTTGTTGTACAACAGGAACAATTACGACCTGATTTTGCGTACCTTTGATGATGTTGAAATTGTTAAAGACGAAAACGATTACCTGCACAATGAACCTGCTGTAAATCAGCATGAAATTGTTCACATAGCCGGTACGGCCGGCGAACTTCAGCCCATATTACCGGCTGAACATAAGGGCGCTGACCCTGAATTTGCAGGAAAAATTGTTTTCAGAGGCAGCGTGGGAAAGTACTGGATCATCCAGGTGCCCTACAAACAAGATATCACGCGCAAGTTAATGGAAATTAAAGGTGTTTTCTGGAATAAAAAACAGAAGGCATTCTTTGTGTTCAGGCATGTGAATACCAAAATGAAGGTGGAAGCATTGCTGGATGCCGGCGCTTTATTTCCTGAGAATTATTATGAAAAGAGCGAAATTATTACCGGTGAAAATGGGTTGGTTGAGCTTGAAGTGTATGCCCCTGACAAGCGCTGGATGGTGCTGCGATGCCCTAAAATCCCGTTTCTGCTCGAAGAAGTACGCCGGTGGGAGGGAAGCCGCTACAGCAAATCGAGCGATGCTTATGTGCTGAATGCCACACCTTCGGTTTTTGAAAACCTGCAGCAACTGGCCAACCGTTTAAATATGCGGGTCGAGAGCCACCTGCCCAAGGGTTACCTGCGTAAATGGAAGGCGATGAACCGTAAGTCGACACAGCTGAAAGGGATGCGCGAATACCTGTTGCAGCAGGTGCCGGCAAAGGTGCAGACTTACACGCTGGCCATGATTGATTATATGTACGCGATGAATTACAGCGCCAGTTCGATACGAAACTATGTAAGCGCTTTTAATTTGTTTTTGCGTTTCAACGGGTATCAGAGTCCTGAAACGCTTACCGAACGTGAGATTGTGCGCCACCTGGCCCTGAAAGTGGAGCAGGGGCTTTCGACTTCGGGTGTGAATATGGTGATTAACGCCCTGCAGTTTTATTTCCGGATGGTGCTTCACCGCGATGAATTTGAGATAAAGCTTCCGCGGCCGCGTGCCGAGGAAAAGTTGCCTGTTGTATTAAGTTTCGAGGAGTGTTCGCGTATTTTTCAGCAGGTGCAAAACCCGAAACATAAGTTGCTGCTGTTGCTGGGATATGGCGCCGGGCTTCGCAGGAGCGAGATTGTGGGGCTTAAATGGGTGGATATACTTTTCGACGAGCATAAAATTGTTGTGCGCCAGAGCAAAGGCAATAAGGACCGTGTGGTGATGCTTCCCTACTCGATTGTTGCCTACCTGGAGGATTACCGGAAAATGTATCCTTCGGACGATTGGGTTTTTGCCGGGCAATATAAGGGCGAGGCGCTGAGCACAGGCACGGTGCAGACGGTAATGCGCAATGCGGTCGAAAAGGCGGGTTTACAGAAGAAAGCGAGTGTACATACGCTGAGGCACAGTTTTGCCACGCATCTGCTCGAGAACGGCACCGATATAAGGTATATACAGCAATTGCTGGGGCATGCCAATATAAAGACAACGATGGTATATACGCATATACTGCCCAAAGCGGCACGTAAGATTGTGAGTCCGCTTGACCGTATGCCAGGCATGTTGGGTGATGCAGAAAATGGAAAAAATATTGAATAAGGAGATACAACCTATTTAAAAGTGGTATATATTTGTTGCTACAGACTAGTTGTAGTGTAGCTTACGAAAACCGGGCAGAAGGACAAAACAGCGAAGATTTGAC
>CAYNVK010000659.1:0-1852 GCA_964400395.1 uncultured Lentimicrobiaceae bacterium
AAATCAACAATCGGGTGTTTTTCAGGTTCATGATAATCAATACCCAGTCCGCCACCCACATTCAGATTTGGAAGCGGAATACGTTTTTGATCGAACCATTTCTGAAACTCGTTAATTTTCAGGCACAGCGATTTAAAAGCACTCAGGTCGGTGATCTGCGAACCGATATGAAAGTGCAGGCCTACCAGGCGGATATTTTTCAAAGTTTTAAGTTTTTCGACAATAGCATCCAGTTCCCACTGGTTGATTCCAAACTTATTTTCTTCGAGACCGGTTGTAATGTATTTGTGCGTGTTGGCGCTTACATTCGGATTCAGGCGCAGGGCAACCGGCGCAATTTTTTGCATCGTACCGGCAATCTGGTCAATTACTTCAAGTTCCTGTGCACTCTCGCAATTAAAGCTATGAATGTTATTTTCGAGGCCGGTTTTTATTTCTTCATCACTTTTGCCCACGCCTGCAAAAACTATGCTGTCGCCGGCAAATCCGGTTTCGGCCGCCCGACTTACTTCGTTACCGCTCACGCAGTCGGCCCCGAACCCGTGCTTCCTGATCTGCTTCAGGATCGTGGGATTGGCATTTGCCTTCAGTGCATAATGCACCTGGTAGCCATACTTGTCGGAAGCCTTTTTCAGGCTTTCAAGGGTTTGATCGAGCAACTCCAGGTCGTAATAATAAAACGGGGTAGGAGTGAGGCTGAACTTATGTATTAATTCGTTTTTAAAAGTTGTCATGTGTTGGTAATCCTAAAATTTCTACTCCTGTTCCAATTCAAAAAGACCTGCATTCAGGGTTATTAATGTTTCTTTTTTCAACCTGCTGTCGACCAGGATTGAGATATTATTTTCGCTGCCCCCATACGAAATCATGCGTACCGGTATATTCCGCAGCGAATCGAAAATAGCGCCTGCATAACCCGGTTTTTCTGCCGGAAAAAGGCCTACGATACTCACGATACTCAGGTCGGTATCCACATTCACAGTCCCGAATTCCTTGAGTTCTTCCAGAATATTTTCGAGGTCGTCGGTATTGTCGATGGTAACCGAAACTGCAACCTCCGAGGTGGTGATCATATCAATCGGCTTGCGATAGCGTTCGAAGACTTCGAAAACCGCACGCAGGAAACCATACGCCATCAGCATCCTGCCCGACTTTATGTTAATGGCGGTGATGCCATCTTTGGCAGCAACTGCGCGGAAACCCTCGGCCTGGTTTTCGGACGAAATAAGAGTTCCGGTGGCTTCCGGTTGCATGGTATTCAGCAACCTGACAGGGATATTCTGATCTTTAGCCGGCAAAATACAGGTAGGATGCAGAATTTTAGCGCCAAAGTAAGCCAACTCAGCGGCTTCGTCGAAAGTGAGTTTGGCAATCGGGAAAGTTTTGTTTACAATGCGCGGATCATTGTTATGCATGCCATCAATGTCCGTCCATATTTGTATTTCGTCAGCACTTATAGCCGCTCCCACAATAGTGGCGGTATAATCGCTGCCACCCCGTTTCAGGTTATCAATTTCGCCAAAATCGTTTCGGCTGATGTACCCTTGTGTGATAAATAGTTCGCTGCCCGGGTATTTACTTAGTTCAAGTTTCAGGTTTTCGGAGATATACGCCATGTCGGGCTCCGAATTTTCGTTCAGCCGCATGAAATTGAGGGCGGGGAGCAATACAGAGGGTATTCCTTTTTCTTCGAGCAGGAACTGGAAAAGTGCAGTCGAGATTAGTTCGCCCTGGGCAAGCACAGCCCGCTCCTCGTTGATGGTAAACAAATCGCGTGTAAACGACTGCAGGTAATCGAAATGTGTTGCAATCAATTCAGCGGCTTTTTGCTTCGAAACCCCGGTCGCGTATA
>CAYNVK010000660.1:0-1852 GCA_964400395.1 uncultured Lentimicrobiaceae bacterium
CCGGTTTTTCGGTAATGATACTGTTGGTTTTACACGATTGAAAAGCTAAAATTATCGGAATAAATAGCAAAAGTTTTTTGATAGCATGCATAGCAAATTATTTTTTACAAAGGTAAATGCATCATTTTAAATAATGCACATTTTTTTTAAAAACAGTATGCCCGGGCGAGTTACCGAACCCTGGGTGATTAAAATTGCATTGGAGCTTGTATGGTTTTAGTAGTATTTTTTTGATTTGCGACCGATTCGGGAAAAATTTAACCCTGTCAGGGTTTTAAACCCTGACAGGGTTATAGGTTGAAAACATTTGTTCGAAACGACCGATGTCTTCAATTTCGGCCTGGTGATGAAAAATGTCCTGCCAGGGTTTTAATCCCGACAGGATTTAGCTTATAACCTCCAACCAAGCAATTCGCCCACGTTGGCAACGCTTACATCCTGTTGTACTCCAACGGCACGCATTTTCCGCTGTGTGAACCTGTCCACAATGCGGTCAATGGTGTCCTGGCCCAGGTTATGTTCGCCCAGGCGGGTTGCAATGCCCACCTGCCTGAAGAATGACTCGGTTTGTTGAATGGCGGCTTCAATACGTTCCTCATCGGTGCCCTGGTTTATATTCCACACCCGCTGAGCATATTGCAGCAGTTTTTCACGACGTTTGTCTTTCATCAGTCGTAATACGCCCGGCAACACTATGGCCAGGGTAACAGCATGGTCGAGGCCATGAAAAGCGGTGAGTTCGTGACCGATCATGTGAGTAGACCAGTCGCTTTTAACGCCTACGCCAATAATCCCGTTTAATGCCATGGTTGCGGCCCACATAAGGTTTGCCCGGTTTTCGTAATCAGGGGTTTCAGCTTTAACAGCTTTGAGGCCTTCTTCAATGAGTGTTAGCAAAATGCCTTCGGCAAAACGATCCTGAACCGGCGAGTTTACGGGGTAGGTGAGGTACTGCTCCATTACATGCACATAGGCATCAACTATACCGTTGGCTACCTGGCGTGGTGGTAAGCTATAGGTTACCTGGGGGTCGAGTACCGAAAACCTGGGGAAAAGTTCGGGCGAAGAGAATGCAAACTTTTCCTGTGTGGCTTCACGTGTTACAACGCCTCCGCTGTTCATTTCCGAACCCGTTGCTGCCAGCGTAAGCACAGCACCGATAGGCAAGGCTTTGCTTACAACAATTTGTTTGGCAACAATATCCCAGGCAAATTCGCCTTCATACAACGAAGCTGCTGCAATAAATTTGGTACCGTCGAGCACTGACCCGCCACCGACTGCAAGCAGGAAATCTATTTTCTCGGCTTTCACTACCTCAACAGCTTTCATCAGGGTTTCGTAACGTGGATTGGGCTCAATGCCGCCAAATTCGATCACGGTGAAATTTTTCAATGCTTCTTTCACCTGTTCGTAAACGCCGTTTTTGTAAATACTTCCTCCACCGTAGGTCATCAGTATGCGTGCATTTTGCGGAATATTACGACCCAGTTCTGCGATTTTTCCCTTGCCAAAAAGTATTTTAACAGGGTTATAAAAATTAAAATTATTCATGATCCAGATGTTTGATTTTTATGGTTACTATTTGATTTTAAATGGTTTTGTTCAAATTTAAAACATTATTAGTTCGGTATTTCAACCAGGAGCTTTCCTGTGTTTTTGCCCTGGAAAAGACCTATAAAAGTTTCGGGTAATTTATCAAAACCCTGTACGATGGTTTCCTTACCGGTTAGTATTCCTTCGCTGTACCATTGTGTTAGCTGTTTGATTCCCTCACCGAAGCGGGGAGCAAAGTTACTTACGATAAAGCCCTGCATCAGTGCGCTTCGTTTCAGTAACACCGGCTGAAGCCGCG
>CAYNVK010000661.1:0-1847 GCA_964400395.1 uncultured Lentimicrobiaceae bacterium
ATTTCATTGTTTTCTATGTCAGGTTTTAGCCACGCCACGCAAGCCATTCGCCAGGTTGTATTCAGCCAATTCCTTGCATTTCATCGTGGCTCATTTCTGCATGGCTTGGTATGCCCTTCGCGCAAAAACCTTCCTCGAAAACTACTGAAATTTTATTAGGCCGGTCACTACACCCTGAAAATCACCTTAAAAAGTCAATCTGTTGTTCCAAAATATTGCCATAAATAAAAGCTTTCATAGCAGGGACCGGCATTAGAAAAATACGCCAGCTGTTCTTGTAGGAGGTACAAGACAAAAGGAAGTGAATAATATTAATCCATTTGTTATTTTTCGATTTCTTTCATCTGGCACATCAAATAAAATTTAGCACATTTGCGTTTATTAACCGCACGAAAAACCAAAAAATGAAATCACTGAAGCTTACCTTGTTACTTACCATACTGTTACAGGGCGGATCGGCTTTGCTGCTTGCGCAGAATGTTACCGACAGCAAAGGACTTAAACAGGGCGAATGGCGTAAACTGAATGCCGATGGCAAGCTGGTGTACCAGGGCAGCTTTAAGGATAATATTCCCGAAGGTACGTTCACTTACTTTTTCGAGGATGGAAAAGTGAGGTCGAAACTCACATATTCCGAAAATGGTAAGTCGGCGATGGGTGTTAATTTCCATCCGAACGGAAAGAAAATGGCCGAGGGCGAATACATCGAAACAAAGAAAAACGGGCTGTGGAAATATTATAACGATAAGGAAGTATTGTCAGCCGAGGAGTTTTATCAAAAAGGCGTGCCAGCCGGTTTGTGGAAAACATATTACGACGATGGCAAACTGCTTGAAGAATGTCCTTACCAAAACGGCCTGAAAGAGGGCATTTGCCGGCAATATTTTACGGATCAAAGCCTGAAGTCGGAAGTTAGTTTTGTTAAAGGCAAACTCGACGGACCGGCCGTATTTTATTATCCCAACGGCAAACCCATGCTTGCCGGCAAATCGAAAAACGACTTACGCGAAGGCACCTGGACCGCCTATAAGGATAACGGCGAAAAAGAAAACGAAATAGTGTACCAGGCCGGGGTTGTGATGAGCGAAAAATACTACGACAAAGCCCGCGAAGCCGAACTGAAAAACGATGTAAAAGCAATCCCCGAATAGTTATTTCTTTTCGCCCAGGCCGGGATTGCCGGTATCGAGTATGGCTTTCCATGTACCATCTGCCTGTTTTATCCAGATGGTGGCATATTTTCCCACACCCATCAATGAATCGGAGGCTCTGTCCTTCAGCTGGTAAGTGCCATAGGTGTAGCCCAGCTCGCCCGAAGCTGCCATTTTCTCGAACAAAGGTTCCCAGGTAAGGGTAAAGGTCGTGTCGCTTTCGGCCAGCAGCGTTGCCCTGATGGAATCAAAACCTACTATTGGCATATGGTTGGCTCTCAGTATCACCCCGGCCGAATCGAACATGGCCAGGAATGCAGCATTCATTCCTTCTTTGGCCGACATTGCCGAATAATAGCGGTCGGTTTCCGACATCGTCTGGCTGTTAGCCGGCTGCTTTTTGCTGTTGCAGGCAACAAATAGGGTAATTACGATCAACGCAGTTGCGGGTAATAATACGGATGCAGAGGTTTTCATAAGCTGTTGGATTAATTATAAAAGATCGGATCAGTTTACAAAGTTGTGGAGTACGGATCAAAATGTTGAATCCCTGTTTTGGCGTTTTTTTTGTAGTCAGCTATTGATTTTATATTTTTCCGTCCTTTTGGCTTGCCCCAAAAGGACCAAAAGGTCAAGGCTTTATATAAATTTTAAACATCTGTACGCTTCGGTAACCTCGCAAAACAAGGCTTGACA
>CAYNVK010000662.1:0-1836 GCA_964400395.1 uncultured Lentimicrobiaceae bacterium
AGGTAGTAAAATTTTTACTTGTCAATTTTGTTGCTTTTTAATGGCTACATATTGTTTAGATAGGCTGGAAACAAAATCTTGTCATAGAGATTTGAAAGAAATTTGTGTGCTTTTGATAATTTTCGGATTGAATATTTTCTTTTACTTTTTGCATGAACAAAAAGTAACAAAAATTCTAGGCTTTATAAAAATAGGATGCGTTTCTTTGCCGGAGGTATCCCTCACAATACAAGGCATGATAGATTTGCACAATTCCAAGCCTTTGTCGTTGCTGTGTATTGCTACGCACATGCCATTCACACATACCTCCGTCAAGAACCGCTACCCTATTTTTCTAATGCCAGTCCCTTCGAAGATGAATTTTACTTTGCGCAGCAATGTGAAACAAGGATTTGGATTTTAATTAAAATGTAAGGGTGCAGGAACTGGCAATTTAGAAATTTGACAATAGCTTGATACCGGTAAATCAAACTGAAACAAAAACGTTAAAAGTCGAAATTCATCGAAAACATGATCCCGAAAGGTTTGATGTTGGGGTGGTCGTTATAACTGAGCCGCCACACTGCATCAATCCGGAATACCCTGAATATATTTTCGATGCCGGCACCTGCTTCCAGGTAAGGTTTGGAGAAAAAGTACGCTCCTTCGGGCAACTGGTTATACAACATGTTTTCCTCGGTAGTATGCCCTGCTACACCTTTAAACTGCAACACCTCGCGCCATTTCAGCTTCCGGATAGCCGGTATGCGGTTCAGGAAAAGGCCTTCCATATGATAGATCAGGTGGTACGAGATATATTCGTCAGCAATAAATTCGTAGTAGTTCATCAGGTTAAAAGCATAGTCGTCGTGATAAAAGGTTTCGTTACCCGGCATAATCTTCATTAAAGGAAAAGGCAATGTACCCCACATTTTACCTGCTTCAACATTGTACTTCAGCCAACCTGCTGATAAAAAGCTAAACCATTGCGAAACATTGGCAGTAAGGCTGTGGTATTTATATTCGCCGCCAAAAAGATCTTTTACGCCAAGCGCATATTTCAGATTTAAAACCGGGTAAGGCGTGCTTACAATCACCCTTTCGAACTCTCCGGCCAGTTGCTTTTCGCGGAAGCCATAATGCAACCCTAACGACAATTCAGTGGTGGTGAGATGTTCGGTTAACTTGTAATCCTCGGTAACCGGATCGTACAGGTTGATGCCGGCGCCTTGCAGCGTAGATATGAGTCGGTTGGTAACCGTGAAAGTATTCGAAAAGCCTGTGAACCATTCATGTTTATACGAACCGGTATATTGCGAAACCATCGAAAGTTTGTCCTGCGGATTTCGCCTGAAAATAGAATTAAGGATAAAATCCTGCCTGAAAGCATTTTCCGACATACCGAGCTGTTCAACATCGTACTTGTACGAAGCGCTTAAAACCCGGTCGGGCAATTTGCCCAGCATGTACATAAACCCGGCACTGTATTTAAATTTCTGATCGCGGGTTCCGTAGGCCAGGTAACCATCGAGCATTAGTTTGGTCGAAAAATCGTTGCTGGTTCTGCCCCCGATCCTGAAGCGGCTTCCTTCAACCTGGTTAAAACTATACGTTGATGAGTATGGCCCCCATTCGAAATTACCTTTCACATAATAGCCTGTAACTATCATTTTAATAACATCAACATACGTTCTGAAGAGCGGCATTTGTTTGAGGGTGTCGCTGAGGTGGTAAACAGAAGCTTCGCGGTGCGTGAGGGCTTCGGGCCTGGTCTTGTCCCAAAACTCCTCTGTCTTTCGGTTTGCATCATCCAGCACTATGATGTTATTGGGCATGGAGTAAATCTTTTCGTCGCGA
>CAYNVK010000663.1:0-1835 GCA_964400395.1 uncultured Lentimicrobiaceae bacterium
AGCCATGTGGTAATAATTCTGGCAAGTTCTTGAAACATAGTATTTTGATTTTAGTAGCCTTATTTAAAGTGCTTTTTAAACATGGGTTTTATTAGATCAGCCTCCGGCTAATTTAGCTTTATAACCCGCTTTTGTGAGCAATTCCAACACTTTATTCCTGAAATCGCCCTGTACCAGGATTTCATTGTCCTTAGCCGATCCACCTACCCCGCATTTGCTTTTCAGCATTCTGCCAAGTTCTTCCAGGTCATTCTGCGTGCCTGCAAACCCGGTAACCAGCGTTACCTGTTTGCCTCCCCGCTGTTTGCGATCGAGCATAATTTTCAGGTTTTGCTGTTGTGGCGGTAAAGTTACAGCTTCCGGCCCCTGTTCCACCTGGTAAATATAATCCGGGTTGGTGGAGTAAACTATTCCTGTAGGTTTGTTTTTTTTCGACATTTTTTTGAAAGGATGTGGTCTAAAAGCATTGATATCAGGCTAAGGCACAATTACGGTAAGAGCCAGGGGTTTGATGCCGATATTTACAGGTGTACTCACAATTTTTGGTTCCCCGTCGATATTCATGATCAGGTCGGATGAATTTTCGAGCGTGATATTTGTTCCTTTAAAATACTCGGCGTAACCTGTTTTTACCGGTGTGCCCTTCAGTAAGTGATAACCTACATTAAACAGTTGCGAAACCGGCATCTTTTTTATCACGCAAACATCAATCAGGCCATCGTCAACACTCGCATCGGGCGCTATCCGCGTATTAAACCCGAATTGGTTGCTGTTGGCAAACACTATCATCAGCGCTTCTTTATCCATGTGAGCGCCGTCGATAGTGAGTTGATAGGTAACGGGCTTGTACTTTGGAAATTCCTTCAGCACGATGCGCATATACGAAATCATGCCCCTGATGTAGGAACCGGCAAATTTCTGAGCAACAAATGCATCGAATCCAACCCCGGCAATGCTGGTATAAAGCATACCGTTAACAGTTGCAATATCCATTTTTTTAGTTTTGCCCCGGATAATGGTACGCAATGCAAGGGCATAACTCATCGAAATGCCTAAGCATCGTGCCAATCCATTCCCTGATCCAGCCGGCAATATTCCCATCGGAATCCCGGTATCGGTCATGGCGCAGGCTACTTCATTTATAGTTCCATCGCCACCTGAGGCAACTACTATGTCGAATCCGCGGGCAACAGCATCTTTAGCCAGTTCAGTTGCATGGCCTGCCCGCTCAGTAAATACAACTTCGGGGATAAACCTGGATGCCGGGAAAATATTTCCCGCCAGTAACTCAATCACCACTTTGCTCTTTGGTGTGATTCCGGCTTTGGGATTCACAATAAAGATAATCTTCTTCTTCTTCCCTTCGGTCATAAATGCTAGTGTATCAGTAACTTGTTTTCGATTAAACGGTTGTTATACTGCTGAATGACGGCCTTTAATAATTTGTCATTTTCAGTGGCAATGGTATTATTGCGGTTATAAAGGTTGTTATTCAGCGAACTGTCTTTTTCGAAATTGTACAACGAATACGAAATCTTGAAATCGGTCTGCCAGGCATACATATCCTTGATCAGCTGGTAATTCCCGTTCAGATAACTAAGGCTGAAGCGGGGTTCATTATCGCGTAGCAGCGATCCGCCGAAAGCAATAAAAGTTTTTGGATAGTGAAGCATATCAAGTATCGTCGGCATAATATCCGTTTGCTGTGCAATAATTTCCTTGTGCCCGTTTAGGTTGCTTCCGGGTTCGTAAAACATAATGGGGACAAAATACTGGCCGACCCGGTTTTTATAAAAGGGTTGCCATGCTTCGGAGGTATGGTCGGCAGTAATTAC
>CAYNVK010000664.1:0-1834 GCA_964400395.1 uncultured Lentimicrobiaceae bacterium
GAATAATGAATAATGAATAACGAATAACGAATAACGAATAACGAATAATGAATAATGAATAATGAATGAAAGTGTTGGATATTTTTTCAGGCGGATCGAAATCACAGAAAGCGGTGACTGCCCGTAAAAACTAATACCCGACATCGTCTTGTACCTGCTTATTTATATTATTCCTATCTTTCGGCTTCCATAAACTGGTTTTTAGTCCTAAAATAGCAACATGGAATGGTTCGTAATTGTAAATCCCAATGCCGGGAAACGTAAAGGAGAGAAGGATTGGCTTGAGATAGCCGCGCATTTAACTGCTGCCGGCATTGAGTTCGTAAATGTATTTACCGAGCACAGGGGGCATGCGGTGGTTCTTACACGCAAATATATTGAGAACGGTTACCGCAATATTATTGTTGTTGGTGGCGATGGCACTCTCAACGAAGTGGTGAACGGAATTTTTACCCAGGCGCATGTCCCCACCCAAAAAATTACCCTGGCCATGATCCCCGTGGGCACAGGTAACGACTGGTGCCGGATGTACCAGATTCCCGGCGATTACAGGCAGGCCATACAATTAATCACCAAACACAAAATATTTTCGCAGGATACGGGGGCTATCAAGTACATCTCAACCGATGGCACCGAACAAACCCGCTATTTTATTAATATGGCAGGTATGGGTTTCGATGCGCTGGTTGCCAACAAAACCAACCGGCAGAAGGATAAGGGCAAAGGAAATCCCATGTCGTATTTTGTAAATATCCTGTCCAGCTTATTTGTTTATACCAGCACCAAAGTCACCATTTTGCTCGATAACGAAAAAGTGATTTCCGATATTTTCAGCATGAGCGTGGGTATATGCCAGTATAACGGCGGCGGAATGAAACAGGCTCCCGGCGCTTTGCCCGATGATGGATTGTTCGATCTTACCCTGATTAAACCTATCGGGAAGTTTAAAATTATCCGTAATGTAATTAAACTGTTCGACGGCAGCTTTACGCGATTGCCCGAAGTGAGCACGTTCCGTTCGTCGAAAATAATTATTCATTCCGAACCTCGTATGTTCATGGAAGCCGATGGCGAATCACTGGGGCATACGCCATTTGTGTTCAACATCCTGCCGCAAAGCCTGAATGTGGTTAGCGGTCTTAAAAAGTAAAATTGCGGGTCGCAACCTTCAATTTTCGATTCAGAAAGATTGATACAAAATATCCGGGCTAAAGTGAACTGCTGCCAGGAACGGACCGGTTTTTACACTTCCACCCAGTCGCCCGAATCTTTGATCAGCTGCACCAGCAAAGGAATAGCTTCGGTTTCCGGTATGTTTTTGTAAACCACATTTTTACCTTTATAAAGCGAAACTTTTCCGGCACCTGCTCCAACGTATCCGTAATCGGCATCGGCCATTTCGCCGGGACCGTTCACAATGCAGCCCATCACCGCGATCTTCAGTCCTTTTAGATGATGGGTTTCGGCCTTCACCTGCTGCAATGTTTTTTCGATATCAAAAAGGGTACGGCCACAGGAAGGGCAGGAGATAAACTCGGTGCGGGTAATGCGGGCCCGCGTAGCCTGCAGCAATGCAAAGGCAGTATGATAAACGGTTTTCGAATCAATTCCGGGGGCCACCGGCCAAATGCAATCGCCAATGCCATCAATCAGCAGGCTGCCAAAATCAATGGCGCTATCAACCTGGAAACGAAGTAAGTCAGTAGTTTGATACGTGTTTTTGAGTACAAGCGGGCGGCTTTGTGCAGGATCAAGCTTTTCAAGCAGCTTGCGCATCCCGGCAGCACGGCCCTCAATGGTATCAAGAAACCTGAAAGCATGTTCCGGCAAAGGA
>CAYNVK010000665.1:0-1824 GCA_964400395.1 uncultured Lentimicrobiaceae bacterium
TGTAATTTTATTATTCGTTTAACATTCAACATTAACATTACAATTTACCAGCACTGCTGATCATTCACTTCCGGAACACTGATTTTTTTTTCTGCAATTGTTCATACACTTTAATTTTACCGGATATTTGCTGAATAAAATTAAATAGTATTCTGTAAAATTCTTCACGCAATGAGCTTATCCGAAGCTTACCTCCATTCGTATTTACCCAAGTTTACATTAAATCCAAACCTCAAATCAAACCTCAAAACTAACCTTAAACAAATGTGCTTATGAAAAAAGTGACACTCTTGATGGCGCTGATTTTGTTCTGCTCATGGCAGTTCGTATTGGCCCAAAAAACAATCACCGGTATAGTTACTGATGCCAAGGATGGCTCAACTTTACCAGGAGTAAGTGTAGTGGTAAAAGGTACCACTACAGGAACAATTACTTCTATTGACGGGGTTTACTCCGTGAAAGTGACTGGTAGTAATGACGTACTGGTATTTTCATTTCTTGGCTACGAAGGCAAAGAAGTTGTAGTTGGTACCCAGTCCAATATTGACGTTGTACTTACCCAATCAGCAGAGCTAATAGAAGGTGTAGTTGTTACTGCATTAGGCATTAAGCGTGAAAAGAAAGCGCTGGGCTACTCAATGCAGGAACTGAAAGGCGATGCCATGACTGAAACCCGTGATCCAAACGTGGTAAATTCGTTGAACGGTAAAATCTCCGGGCTCCAGGTCAGGCAGGCTTCTACCGGGCCGTCGGGCTCATCCCGTATGATTATCAGGGGGAATAACTCAATCAGCGCAAACAACCAGCCTCTGGTAGTAGTTGATGGTATTCCGATCAACAGTTCAACCGGGGGAACCGACGATTACTGGGGAAACCGTAGTGTTGACCGTGGATCAGGACTTGCTGATATCTCGCCCGATGATATCGAATCCGTTTCTGTTTTGAAGGGACCAGCTGCATCGGCCCTTTATGGAAGCCGCGCAGGTAATGGTGTTGTGATGATTACCACCAAAAAAGGAACCAAGAAAAAAGGATTGGGAGTATCATTCAATACAAATAATACCTGGGAATCGCCTATGGAAACTCCAGAATTTCAGGATGTTTACGGACAAGGCGTAAATGGAGTTTTTGACGCAACTGCTGCCGGGAGTTGGGGTGGTAAGATGGATGGTTCACAGGTTAATGCCCTGATGGGAACAAAAGCCTATTCGCCTGATGGGAACGATCTTTATAAGAATTTCCTTCAAACAGGTTTTACTTCCACCAATAGTCTCGAAATAGCCAACAGCAGCGATAATACATCTCTCAGGCTGGGTGTTACACGTCTTGATAATAAAGGTGTAGTGCCCAATACCAATTTTCAGCGTACGTCCTTTACCATGAGGGGTACATCGAAATGGGGAAAGCTTTCGGCGGATGTTAAGTTTAATTATATCAAACAAATAACTGAAAATAGGTTGAAACTTGCAGGTGACCCTGATAATATTTTCCAGAACTACCTGATTATGCCCCGCAGTGTTGCCATGACTGATTATCAGGCTTACGAAGGCAGTAAATATGCATTCCCAACTACAGGTGCACCGGCTGCTTATATATCTGATTACGGAGGTATGTCGCGTAGTCCGTATTGGTCAGCCTATCGGAACACCAACGATGACAACAAAGATCGTATGATAGGTTTTGTTGCATTACAATATGATTTTACCAAATGGCTTAACTTAAAGGCACGTTACGGGCTTGATAATAATGCAACCCTGTTCAGCGATAGGCTTGCCACCGGTACGCCTTACTGGCTTACATCAGGTTATACCGGCGATTACCGGG
>CAYNVK010000666.1:0-1821 GCA_964400395.1 uncultured Lentimicrobiaceae bacterium
AGCAGGCCAGTTTACCTGGGATATGAACCCTACCTATATGTATAATGCCAAGGACGATGATCCTCCTTTGATGAAACGTAAACTCGTTCGCGGTGGTTCGTGGAAGGATATAGCCTACTACCTGCAGGTTTCAACCCGTGCATACGAATACCAGGATTCATCAAAATGTTATATCGGCTTCCGTTGCGTACAGGATTATATGGGCCGCCAGAAAGATGATAATCCTGCAAGGGCTTCGCGGATTTATAACTAAAACCTGTTACCTTTCCGGAGTTCATCCATAAATATTTAATCAACAACATTGAACACAACTTTATAATTTATACGTCATGAGTTTCACAAGTTTTGTAAGTAGTAAAGGGTACAAGAACTTTATGTCTAAGTTGTACGGTATTGGTGCAGCTGTGGTTATTGTGGGCGCGCTTTTTAAAATCACTCACTATCCCGGAGCCAACGAAATGCTTTTTGTAGGATTAATGACTGAAGCAATCATCTTCTTTTTCTCTGCATTTGAGCCACCCCATGTTGAACCCGACTGGAGCCTGGTATACCCGGAACTGGCTGGTTTGTACACCGAAGGGAAACCTGCTGCAGGCATTAAAAGAGCTCCTGCCGGCAAATCAGTTACCCAGGAACTGGACGACATGCTTTCGAAAGCTAAAATAGGCCCCGAACTGATCGAGAGCCTTGGCGAAGGAATGCGCAAGATGAGCGAAAACGTAAGTAAAATGTCGGATGTTACCAACACAGCTGTTGCCACCGAAGATTTTGTGAAGAACGTTAAAGATGCCGGGAAATCAGCTGGCGAATTATCAACCTCGTACAAAAAAGTAAGTGATGCGCTGCAGCAGGATGCCAACACAGTAGGCGAATTCTCCGACAGTGTAAAATCGGCAGCAGCATCAGCCGGTAACCTGGCAAACGTATATACCGAAGTATCGTCGGCTATTAAAAAGGAAATGAGCGCTACCGAAACTTTCTCGAACAGCCTTTCATCCGCTACCGACTCAGCAAATAAGCTGGCCGATAAATATAATGCTTCAGCCGAACTGCTCAGCAAATCAGCCGAAATGCTTAATTTCAGCGCTATCGACAGCAAAGCTTACAACGATCAGTTGCAGAAAATATCAAGCAACCTGGCTGCATTAAATACCATTTACGAAGTGCAGCTTAAAAGTACCAATGAGCAGATTGAAACCACAAACCAGCTGCGCTCTACCGTTGGTTCATTCCTGAACAGTATGAAT
Source organism: uncultured Lentimicrobiaceae bacterium (assembly GCA_964400395.1). GTDB lineage: Bacteria > Bacteroidota > Bacteroidia > Bacteroidales > UBA4417 > UBA4417. The sequence goes on from CAYNVK010000666.1 coordinate 1,248, forward strand.
GAATCATCCTCAAACATGTCGAAATACCAGGAAGAGATTGATCAGCTTACCAAGCGGGTAAGTGCACTCAACCAGGTATATGGTAACATGCTTACCGCAATGAACGTAAACCTGAACAAGTAACTTGCTATTCAATTTTACAACATAACCCAATACTGAAAACGCTTACATATGGCAGGATATAAAGAGACGCCCAGGCAAAAAATGATCGGGATGATGTACCTGGTGTTAACAGCCTTACTGGCACTCAATGTTTCTGTTGAGATTCTTAATGCTTTCCTGGTAGTTAACGAGAGTATGGAGACTACCAACAAGACTTTCAGCAGTAAAATCAGTGATTACTATACAGGTTTCGAAAAACAATATATGAACGAGCCTGAAAAAGTAAAACCCTTTTGGGATAAAGCGCAGCAGGCCCGAAAACTATCCGAAGATCTGAAAGCGTACCTTATTGGCATTAAATACGAAGCAATTTCCAAATCTGAAAAAATATCAATTGATTCGGCTAAAGTGCGCCCCCTGTACCGGATGGGAACCAAAGATAAATACGACGAAACAACGGCTTATTTTATCG
>CAYNVK010000667.1:0-1817 GCA_964400395.1 uncultured Lentimicrobiaceae bacterium
GCATCAACCGCATTTTTAAGCAGGTTGGCAAAAACCTGGGTCATCTGGTCGTAATCGAGGTTTACCAGCGGATCGCTCACTTTATTATTTAGCCTGAGCTTTATGCTATCGGGAATTATTACGGAAGCGATACTGTGCCTTGCCAGTTTCACCACATCCGATTCGGTGAGGTTCACCTGATTTTTACGGGCAAAATTCAGCAGTCCTCCAACTATTTTCCGGCAACGGTCGGCCTGTTCAACAATCAGGTTAATATCCTGAACCACCGGGCTGTCTGCTGGTAGTTCTTCCCTGATAATGTTGCTGTACATGGTTATTACACCCAACGGATTATTGAGTTCGTGGGCTATACCGGCTGAGAGCTGCCCCATGCCGGCCAGTTTCTCCGAATGCCGCAGCGCTTCCTGAACATGGGCCAGTTTTTCTTTCGAGATATTGAGTTCGCGGATGTACTTATGCAGTTTTTCAATGGAATATGGCAGGCACATTTCTGTTTCGGCCAAGCCATTTATAATGGCAATTGCATGTTCTTCGCAGGATTCGTAGCCACAGGCACCACAATTGAGGTGATCCTGCTGCCCGTACTTACCCATTTTATAAAGCACCTCTTTTATCTGCTCACTGGGTGGAAGCACTGATCGCATATCGCGTGGTGAAAAAGTACGCGAAAAGTCAAGTTTCGAATATTCATCCAGGTACGCCTGCCATTGCTCACGGTCCAGGTCCGACATTTTGCGGTTGGCGTAACTGATAATTTTTGCTTTTTTGGTGAACCGTTGTGCCGTAGGCGAGGTATTGGGATATGGCGACATACCCGGCCCAAGAATGCAACCTTCGCAACACAGCAAATGCAGGTGATGTCCCTCCAGGTGACCTTGTTCGAATTCGCGCAGGGCATCCTGAAAATTAGCCCTGCCTCCTGCTACCAGTATTTTTTCACTCAACACATCTTCGTTTACTTCCATGGTTTGAAGCAAGCCATGGCTGAGTGGAAAAATAGCTCCACGTCCGCCAACCGGAGGATCGAAATCGGCCGGTACAATTTTGGAAGGATTAATTCTTTTGTTTTCAATCATTTCGCGCAGCTCACGAAAAGTAAGTGCCGCGTCTATTTCATCCGATTCGGCTTTTTTGGCCAGGCATGGACCTATAAAGACAAGTTTTGCATCATCACCGTAATGTTTGCGTAGTACACGTGCCATGGCTACCATGGGCGAAACTACCGGTGCCAGTTTATTGCTAAGTTCGGGTGAATATCTTTCGATGTACGAAACAATTGCCGGGCAGTCCGACGAAATAGCCGGTAAATCGAGGTTGAGTTGCTCTTTGTAATACCGGGCTACCAGGTCGGCGCCAAACGATACTTCGGTAACATGGCTGAACCCAAATGATTTGATCAGTCCCACCAGCACGCGGTAATCGCTGTAATCACCAAATTCGGCCGGAAAACTAGGTGCAACCATGGCAATTACCTTAGGATATGTGGCAATAAGCCGTGAAACCTGGTCAATTTCCTTCAGAAAAATCTTTGCATCCTGGCTGCAGACCTTAATGCAATTACCGCAGGCTATACAACGCGAAGCAATAACTTCGGCCTGACCGCCCGCAATACGAATAGCCTTGGCAGGACATTCGCGCACACAGGTGTAACAAACCCGGCATCGCTCCTTTACGGTAAACACCAGTTTTTTGTCACCTTCCTGGTTAGTTTTATTTGTTGTGCCTGGGGTCATCTGTTTTAGGTTATAGGTTTACAATGTTACAGGGTTTCAGAGTTTCAGAGTTTCAGAGTTTCAGAGTTTCAGGGTTTCAGGGTT
>CAYNVK010000668.1:0-1817 GCA_964400395.1 uncultured Lentimicrobiaceae bacterium
TAAAATTACAGGCAAAGCGGAGAAAACAACAATATATGTTGCCGATCCTGCTCACTGCCTGGTAAAGTACACAAAAAAAGAATTTCTTGCTTCCTGGCTAAGTGATAAACGGGAAGGCGATGAAAAGGGCATTGCCTTACTGTTGGAGCCAGGCCCGGATTTTGATGCCATTGAAGATGAGAAACCGGATAAAACAAAGTTCCGGTTTTTGCTAAAATACCTGCGCCCGCACAAGGGTTTTATGGTGCAGGTTATGCTGGCTATGCTGCTGGGCAGCTTGCTGCAGCTTATATTACCTTTTTTAACACAATCAGTTGTTGATAAAGGGATTGGCAACCAAAACCTGAATTTTGTTACGTTGGTACTTATAGCGCAAATGGTGCTAATGGTTAGCCGCACAGCCGTTGATTTTATACGTAACTGGTTGCTGCTGCATATAAGTACACGCATTGATATATCGCTGATTTCCGATTTCCTGATCAAACTGATGAAACTCCCTATCAGTTTTTTCGATACCAAAATGATTGGCGATATTATGCAACGTATCGGCGATCATTCGCGCATACAGAATTTCCTTACCGGCTCATCCATTAATATTTTATTTTCGACGGTAAACCTGCTTATTTTCAGCGTTGTACTGGCTATTTACAGCTTGCAGATTTTAGGCGTTTTTATAATTGGCAGTACAATATACTTTATCTGGGTATGGTTGTTTATGAAAAAACGCCGCGAACTGGATTTCAAGCGTTTCGCGCAACTGGCCGATAACCAGAGCAACCTGTACCAACTTATCACCGGTATGCAGGAAATTAAACTTAACAATTGCGAGCGGCAGAAACGCTGGAAATGGGAACGCATACAAGCGCGTATTTTCCGGGTAAGCGTGCAGGGACTCGCGCTTAACCAGTGGCAACAGGCAGGCGCCTTGTTTTTCAACGAATCCAAAAATATTTTTATCACATTTCTGGCAGCATCAGCCGTAATAAAAGGCGATATCACACTGGGCATGATGATGAGTGTGCAGTATATTATCGGCCAGTTAAATGCGCCGGTTGAGCAAATGATAAACTTTATGCAGGCAGCCCAAGACGCAAAAATAAGCATGGAACGCCTGGGTGAAATTCATCAGAAAGAAGATGAAGAACCCGCCACAGCCACGAAAATTCATCACTTGCCCGAAAATAAGACTATCATGGTACAAGACTTATCATTCCAGTACGAAGGCCCGCACAGCGAGATGGTGCTTAAAAACATAAACCTATCCATCCCGGAAGGGAAAACAACAGCCATTGTTGGAAGCAGCGGTAGCGGTAAAACTACGCTGGTAAAACTGCTATTGGGATTTTACGAACCGGTTACCGGCGAGATCAGGGTAGGCGATACCTTGCATAAAAACTTCAGCAGCAGTTTCTGGCGTTCGCAATGCGGGGCTGTAATGCAGGATGGTTTTATTTTTTCGGATACCATTACCGAAAATATTGCTCCGGGTGATGAAAATGTGGATTTGATCAAATTACGACACGCTGTAAAAGTGGCAAATATTTCGGAGTTCATTGATGGTTTACCTTTAGGCTTTAATACCAAAATAGGGCAGGAAGGCAGCGGCATTAGCCAGGGACAGCGACAACGGCTCTTAATTGCCAGGGCTGTATATAAAAATCCGGAATATGTTTTTTTCGATGAAGCAACCAATTCGCTGGATGCCAACAACGAGAAAGTGATTATGCAGAATCTGGAAGAGTTTTTCAGCGGCATCCAAGATAGCCAGGTCGCGGTTGATATTCGGGGCGCGACTCAAAGTCGCACACCGAATAGAA
>CAYNVK010000669.1:0-1813 GCA_964400395.1 uncultured Lentimicrobiaceae bacterium
TTATGCAGTACCTTGTTCACAGGGTTTGATGGAAAAGGTAGGAAAGGATTTGGTTCACGGACTTACGCTGACAGCACCCGGGTTTTATGGACCGCAGGGACGCGAACTCAGGCTGAAACTTGCATTCCCCGAACTGAATCACCTCATCGAAAGTTTTGAATACCAGGGTAAGCGCATTGCCAATTTCGAAATGGAAACCTCAGCTTTATATGGCCTGGGGAAAATGCTGGGCCACGAAACCCTTACGGTGTGTTCAATAGTTGCTAACCGGGTAAATAAAACCTATGCAAAAGATTATCACAGCGATATCGAGAGGTTGGTAAAACTGGTTTTGAGCAGGCTTACCGAAGCATAGGAAAAAAGAATCAGTATATCCGGACCTGAACGGCACCGGGCATTTAACAAAAAAAAATCACTGTGTTACCGCAGTGATTTTTTTTCTTTTCAATTCGCTGCAATCCTGCAGCATGTTTTAGTGGATATAGTTCCTGTTATTTTGAATTGCACCCCTGATGGCTGCCTTCAGCGATTCAGAGCAGCGTACCACCATATCGATATCGGTTGGGAAAGGTACCGGGTTCGATTTTGTTTTTTCCAGTTGCCTGGCATCGAGGGCTTGTGTGTCGCCAAGCGCCCTTGACGAAACATGTTCGAATGCGGCCTGTGCTCCGATCGGATCTTTTTTCAGCACTTTCTCCGGATACGACTGCACAACTTCTATATCGCCGGTTATCTGGCAAGCCTTACGTTGCCAGGTGTCGATCATAGCGCATTGAAGTGTTTTATATTTTTTAACTTTAATATCATTCCCGAGTGTGTCTTTCATCACATTTCCTTTCCTGTCGAGCATATACTCAAAACCATCTTCCACCTGCTTTTTAATCACAGTATCTTTTTGCATGGTTTGGTCGGGGCTTACAGCAATGTTTTTAACATTTACATCTACAAAATAATCGTATTTGGTGGTTTTGTTCAGCCTGTAGGTATGGTATTCGACCCATTCGGAGTTTAACTGCGGTAAATCCAGCGCCAGCAGGTCCTGTTCAAATTCTTTGGGGAATTTAATCATCGAGCTGTTTTGTATCGAAACCAATACGCGGCTCATGCCCATGATTTTTGAATCGTCAATTTTTTTGTCAATTCCGGCATAATCGCCCACATATTCTTTTGCCCTCACGAATTCGTAATAAGCTTGCCGGTACGATTCCTTCGTGTCGTTTTTCATCAGTTCGTTGCCATGTGCAAAATAAAAATCGGCGGCTTTCTTTTTTGCTGTTACCATTTCGGCTATGTAATCAACATACGGAAAGTCAATCATCTGTCCGTTCTTATCCAATGGCATAACTGTTTTAACCAGCGATTGCCTGTCGTTTAATGTTTTGTATGCCAGGTATATGTCGTCCCAACGGTTTGCGCGGCCTTCCGTTTTGAGGAGCCTTATTCTGTCCAGATCCTGATCGTTGGCTACTTTATACGAGCGTTCGAGGATTTCAATCTGCTTAACATCGGCCGGATCTTTACGGAGTTGCTTAACGGCTTTGGCGATAGCCATATCGTAATTGCCTTTCTGCAGCTGTTTTTTTGAACTGTTGCATCCTGCTAACAGAATGGCAATGATACATACAAGAGGTAGAATGTTTTTCATTTATGTTGGTTTTAATGCGAGGCAAAGATAGAAAAAACGATTGGGTTCATTTTATCTGTAAATGTGTGCTTGCATGGATTAATAGCTTTTTATTTTTAATGAGTATCGGGAATCATTAATAAACAGTTCTTTTATTTAATGTACCCACCCCAACCCTCCCTAAAAATA
>CAYNVK010000670.1:0-1812 GCA_964400395.1 uncultured Lentimicrobiaceae bacterium
GACCTACTTCGACAAAACACCGGCCGAACTGAACATTCAGGAATCGGCTGTGCTCATAGGCTTGCTGAAAGCTCCCTCCTACTTTCACCCGGTACGTAATAAAGAACGATCGAAAAAACGCCGCGAAGTGGTGCTGAGCCAGATGCTCAAAAATGGCTATATCACCGAAAAACAATACGATTCAGTGCGTGTGCTGCCACTCGATATGTCGCAGTACACCTTGCAGGACCACAACAGCGGACCCGGCACTTATTTCAGGGAATACCTGCGCGAAGCCATGATGGCCGAAAAACCTGAAAAAGATAATTACGATAACCGCGAAGATTATATTGCCGATTCAGTGCGCTGGCTCCGCGACCCGGTTTTTGGATGGGTATCGAAAAACAAAAAAGCCGATGGCGGCTACTATAACCTTTACAAGGACGGATTAAAGATTTATACTACCATCAACTCGCATATGCAGAATTATGCCGAAGAGGCAGTAACCGAGCATATGTCGCTTGACTTGCAACCTGCTTTTTTCAAGCATTGGAAAGGCAATTCGCATGCCCCATATGATTTGTCGGACAAGAAGCAAATCAACCAGTTGCTGGTAGCCTCCAAAAAACGTTCGGACCGGTACCACAGCATGAAAAAAGCCGGTCTGTCGAACGACTCTATTGAGCTGGCATTCAAAACTCCCATACCCATGCGGGTATTTTCGTGGAAAGGCGAGATTGATACGGTAATGAGCCCTATGGATTCCATTAAATACCACAAATGGTTTCTGCATGCCGGCCTGATGTCGATGGAGCCACAAACCGGGTATGTGCGGGCTTACGTGGGAGGAATCAACTTCCGGTTTTTCAAGTACGATCACGTGGTAATTGCCCGCCGGCAGGTTGGCTCTACCTTTAAACCCTTTGTTTATACCGTTGCCATGCAGGACGGGCAGATGTATCCCTGTTCGCAGGTGCCCAATGTTCAGTATTCCATCGAGACAAACGGCAAACTATGGTCACCCTCCAATTCGAGCAAGTATAAGGAAGGCCAGATGGTTACCCTCAAAGAGGCCCTGGCCAATTCCATCAACTGGATTTCGGCATACCTGATCAAGAGATTTTCGCCCGAAGCCGTTATAAAAATTGCTCGCAAAATGGGTATTTTCAGCCCGCTGCCTGCAGTTCCTTCCATCTGCCTGGGTACACCCGATATTTCGTTGTACGAAATGACAGGAGCTATGAGCACCTATGCCAACAAAGGTATTTTTGTTCAGCCTTTGTTTGTAACCCGCATCGAAGATAAACATGGCAATGTGATTGCACAGTTTGTTCCGCACCAGGACGAAGCCATGAGCGAGGAAACAGCCTATATGATGATCGGCCTGATGAAAGGTGTGGTCGAAAGCGGTACAGGATCGAGGCTCAGGGGCAAATATGGATTAACCAACCCTATTGCCGGCAAAACAGGTACCACGCAAAGCAACTCCGATGGATGGTTTATGGGTCTTACGCCCGACCTGGTTACAGGCGTTTGGGTAGGTGGCGACGACCGCACCATACGTTTCCGCTCCACTTCCCTGGGGCAGGGCGCAAACATGGCGCTGCCGATCTGGGCCTTGTATATGAAAAAAATATACGCCGACTCCCAGTTGCAGCTAACGCGTGGCGATTTCGAAAGACCGGAAGGGCTTAAGGAGGATTATTTCAACTGTGCAACTTTCGACCCGAATAACCCAGGCGAAAACGCAACTGACGACAACGACAAATACTAGGTTGTTTTAAAATTTAAGTGAAGGCAGCCATATCAGAAATCTGCACCGGAACACAGCTG
>CAYNVK010000671.1:0-1811 GCA_964400395.1 uncultured Lentimicrobiaceae bacterium
CCCTAACAGCCTAAACACCTAACAGCCTAAACCCCTAACAGCCTAAACCCCTAATTACCCATTACTAACAAAGACAATCATTCAAACAATGTCGAGTCAGATAGAAAAATTTAAGAAACTGGAAGAAAAAACACGCCTTGCCGAACTTGGTGGCGGGCAGGATCGCATTGACCGCCAGCACCAGGCAAACCGAAAAACTGCCCGCGAACGACTTACCGACCTGCTCGATCCGGGCACTTTTGTTGAACTCGATAAATTTGTGGTTCATCGTTCGCGCGACTTTGGCATGGAGAAAAACCTGATCCTCGGCGATGGAGTAGTAACCGGCTATGGAAAAATTGATGGCAGGTTGATGTATGTTTTTGCACAGGATTTTACGGTTTTCGGGGGCACCATGAGCCGCGCCAATGCCGATAAAATTGTTAAAATTATGGACCTGGCCGTAAAAATGGGTGCTCCGCTTATCGGGCTTAACGATTCGGGAGGCGCCCGCATACAGGAAGGCGTTGAAAGCCTGGCCGGGTATGCTGACATTTTTTATCGCAACGTGATGAGTTCGGGTGTAGTGCCGCAGATATCAGCCATACTTGGCCCCTGCGCAGGAGGCGCCGTGTACTCGCCGGCTATCACCGACTTTATTATTATGGTTGAAGGATCGAGCTATATGTTTGTTACGGGTCCGGATGTTATAAAAACCGTTACCCACGAGGAAGTTACCAAGGAAGAACTGGGCGGATCGCTTACGCATAACAGCAAAAGCGGTGTGGCACATTTTACCGCCAACGACGATGAGCATGCCATGATGATGCTCCGCGAACTGATGAGCTACCTGCCCTCGAACAACATGGAGGACGCCCCTTTTAAAGCCACTACCGACGATATTAACCGCAGCGATAAAAAACTCGACACGCTGATCCCCGAAGACCCCAACAAACCCTACGATATGAAAGAAATCATCAGGGAAGTGGTCGACAATCATAACTTTTTCGAAGTGCAACCGCTCTATGCCCAGAATATCATTGTCGGCTTTGCACGTTTGGGTGGACGAAGCGTGGGTATTGTAGCCAACCAGCCCCAGTCGCTGGCCGGCGTACTCGATATCAATTCGTCAGTAAAAGCAGCACGCTTTGTGCGCTTCTGCGATGCGTTCAATATTCCGTTAATTACGCTTGTTGATGTGCCAGGATTCCTGCCGGGTACCAACCAGGAGTATGGCGGCATTATTAAACACGGTGCCAAACTGTTGTATGCTTTCGCCGAAGCCACCGTTCCCAAAATTACGCTTATCACCCGCAAGGCCTACGGAGGCGCTTACGACGTGATGAGCAGCAAACACATTGGCGCCGATATTAATTTTGCGTATCCTTCGGCCGAAATAGCCGTAATGGGCGCCGATGGTGCCGTTAGCATCATCCATCGCGACAAGCTAAGCGACGAGGCCCGCAAACAAGCCGTTGACGATTATCGCGAAACTTTCGCCAACCCCTACAAAGCAGCCGAACAAGGATATATTGATGAAATTATTTACCCGCATCAAACCCGCTTCAAGCTGATACAGGCGCTTGAAATGACGCAAAACAAACGCAAAACCAATCCTCCCAAAAAGCACGGAAATATTCCGCTGTAAGTGTTTTTTCCAGCTTATTTCAGGATCAAATCGAACTACCCCGACACATTTCCTCGGGGTAGTTTTATATTCCCCTGATCGATATTGCTACTCATGACCAATAAACCCTGGGTGTAAAAGAGGCACGTATTGTTAATTTTCTTAAAAAAAATCAGCCCATTCAGAACGGTTTACGCTAAACGCG
>CAYNVK010000672.1:0-1807 GCA_964400395.1 uncultured Lentimicrobiaceae bacterium
GTTCGAAATAGCAAGAACCAGGAGAAATGCCAACAATGAGTACTTCAATTTCATAAAAAATATTATTTGGTATATTTAGATGCGGATTTATTTATCAAAGTAACGATGAAATAAGGGATTTAGGACTAATGTAAATGTTTAAAATATGTTAAAATCGGTATAATGGCAAAAAATACTCCTGAATCGGTTCGGTAAATCGGTGAATTTTATAGGAAGCCGCTTACACTTTTTGCAGGGTGAACGAAAAAGTGGAGCCCACCCCGGGTGCGCTGCGCACATTTATGGTTTGGTTATGGGCTTCGATAATGTGTTTTACGATAGCCAAACCGAGTCCTGAGCCGCCCTGTGCCCGCGACCGGTGTTTGTCGACCCGGTAAAAACGTTCGAAAAGCCGCGAAATATGTTTTTCATCTATGCCAACACCGTTATCCGAAATTTCAACCAGGTAGTTTTCGTCCATGTCGTACACGCTGATTTTTGTCCGGCCGCCTTCTACTCCATACTTTATAGAATTATCAATTAGGTTGGCGAAAACAGTACGGATTTTTTCTTTATCGGCACGCACAATCATAGTGTCGTGGTAATCGGCTGCAAACAAAAGTTTAATTTGTTTCTCCGTTGCTTTGGGTTCCAGAAATTCGAACACTTCTTTAACCAGCGAAATAACCGGGAAATTGGCCATCAACGGTGTTGCTTCGCCGGTTTCGAGGCGCGAAATAACTTCAAGGTCCTCAACTATGGTTATCATCCGTTCAATGTTTTTCTGCGATTTCTGCAGATAATCCAGGTTGATTTCCGGGTCGTTGATGCCCCCGTCGAGCAAGGTGAGTATGAATCCCTGCATATTAAAAAGCGGGGTTTTTAATTCGTGCGAAACATTACCCAGGAATTCGCGGCGGTACACTTCCATTTTTTTAAGCTCATCAATTTCCTCTTTACGGTCGTTAGCCCAGTTTTCGACCTCCTGGTTCACTTTGCTGATGATGTCGCCATGCATACTTGCAGGCAAACTTTTCTTATCGTCCTTGTTTAGCTTTAGTTTGTGTATCGACTTATAAACCAGCTTTATGCGGTCGTAAATAAACTTTTCGAGTGCATACTGCAATATTAAATATTGAAACAGGAGCAATACCACGAACGTTACCGGGATAAGCACGAGCAAATACCGCTGATTTTCGACACCCAAAAATGCCAGCGAGATAAGCGCGGTAATCAGCGACAGGATAGCAGCGAGGATAAAAGCCAATCGTTTTGGTGACAGTTCGGGCATAGTCAGTAGTTCCTGTAATTCTTGATTTATGTATTCAGATATTTGTATTGCTGGTATTAAATCACTCATCGCTTGGGAATAATGAGTCGTCTGGTTCGTCTTCGTCATCTACAGCTTCTGGTTTAATATTTAATCTTGTAATATATTGTTCGTTCATTTCTTCTATTTCTTTAAAATCCATTTTTGAATTTAAAAAGAATAAGAATATTGAAGTTGAAAGATGTTTGTATGATTGATATAAAGTCCATACCTGAAATATTTCCTGTCTTAGACTTTCATAAAGCAATTCCATTGACACACATGAACTAGAATTAAACTTAGCATATTCTTCTAATGTATTAATCATCTTACTTGCACCATTAAAGTAATCAGCAAATCTACCATTTTCAACAAGTTTGTTGAAAACAATACCAGCTTTTCCTTCATAATAAAGATGATGAGATATGGCTACGGCATAACATGCTATATTAACATAGTCATCATTTTCAATATCTTCATCGGCAGAACACACATCAATAAACTGTACTAATTTATTTC
>CAYNVK010000673.1:0-1805 GCA_964400395.1 uncultured Lentimicrobiaceae bacterium
GGTGAATGGGAGATGGGGCGACACGGAGACAAGGTGAAACATCAACTCAAACCTGGATTTCAAATCAGGATGCTTCGGTCTTCGGTCTTCCGACTTCTGTCTTCTGTCTTCCGTCTTCAAGTCACCTTGATGTACATATTCAGCAATTTTCAACCGTCTCTGAATTTCGTTTAACAATCTTTAGATAAAAACCCCAAATTGCAGTTGTACACATAATGAGTATATTGTACATTTGCAAAACAGAACAAAAGTTGAAATTTACCTGGCATTCAGATAATTATATTTATAAAATCAATACAATGAAAAAACTAGTACTTATTCGCCATGGCGAAAGCGAATGGAATAAAGAAAACCGTTTTACCGGCTGGACAGATGTTGATCTTTCGGAACGTGGAATTAAAGAAGCCAAAGAAGCCGGCAAGGTATTAAAAGAAAACGGGTTCGACTTCAGGCTGGCATACACCTCGTACCTGAAAAGAGCCATTAAAACCCTGAACCTGGTATTGGAAGAAATGGACCTGTTATGGATTCAGGTTGAAAAAAGCTGGCGCCTGAACGAAAAACACTATGGCAACCTGCAGGGACTCAACAAAGCCGAAACTGCCGAAAAATACGGCGATGCACAGGTTTTAATCTGGCGCAGGAGTTACGACATACCACCTGCCGAACTTGCTGCCAACGATCCGCGCAATCCGCGCCTCGACCCCAAATATGCCGCTATTGGCGACGAAGCTCCGGTAACAGAATCGCTCTAAGATACCGTTAACCGCATGGTTCCTTACTGGGAAAATGAAATCCGCGAATCACTGCGCACCCACGACCAGGTGCTGGTAGCTGCCCATGGCAACAGTCTGCGCGCCGTTATTAAACATGTGAAAGGCATCAGCGACGAAGATATCGTAAACCTGAACCTGCCCACCGGCATACCCTATGTTTTTGAATTCGACGAAAACCTCAATTTTGTAAAAGACTATTTCCTGGGCGATCCTGAAGTGATTAAAAAACTGATGGACGAAGTTGCCAACCAGGGAAAATCGAAGAAATAGCTTCACAAATTTGTTCCCTGCCCGTATGTGACAGGGAACTTTTTTTAATATCCCTATGAGAACCTGGGTTATACCCGATGTACATGGATGCTTAATGACGCTGCGTGCGCTTGTTGAAGATCTTATTGAGCTTCGCAAGGACGATGCGCTTATATTCCTGGGCGATGTTATTGATCGCGGCCCGTCGAGCAGGGGTGTGATTGACTATATTATGCAATTGAGCGATAACGGGATACAAGTAACCGTGATCAGAGGCAACCACGAGGAATACATGGCTCAGGTATATCGCGAAAACCAGGCTAAAAGAGGATTACGCAAGATGCTGGGCCTGAAGACCTCATCTTATAGAGAATGGATGATGCACGGCGGATCCGAAACCATGATCAGCTACAGTGCCGATTCAGTTTCAGAGATTCCTGTAAAATATATTGAGTGGATCGAATCGCTTGATTATTACATGATCTGGAAAAATTTCCTGATAGTACATGCTGGTTTTAATTTCGAGCTCGACGATATTTTCAGCGATACCCAGTCGATGATGTGGATTCGTGAATACAAGATTGACCCGGCCAAACTTGGCAACCGTAAAATTATTCATGGCCATGTGCCGGTTACCCTCGACTTTATTAACCAGTGTATTATTTCCGACTCTTTTCATTTTATCGACCTCGATAATGGCGTGTACCTCAATGATAAGCCCGGGTATGGCAACCTGCTTGCCCTAGAATTAAATACCATGTCGCTGCTGGTGCAGCCCAA
>CAYNVK010000674.1:0-1798 GCA_964400395.1 uncultured Lentimicrobiaceae bacterium
AAAAACATGCGCTGCCATTGTTATACCTGGCCGAATCCACATATTTCAAAAAATTAGCTGCTGTTACCGGCGCCTGGTCCAGAAATATCTCGGCTTCAATATTACCGGCTTCGGTGCTGATGAGCACATGGGGATTTTGATTTTTACTGCACCCGTAAAGGATCAATACCATGACAAACACCTGGAATATACGCATCTCTTTTTTTGCCTTAAATATAACCAGATTTTGAACTGACCGCGCTGGAAACTGCGGAAAAGTTTACTGTACTAAAAGTGTGAAAGTTCAACCTTCAAATTTCCGGGAACAAGGTTCGGAATTGCCCGATCTTTCTTATTTATTAAACCAGCCAATCACGATAATCTATTAAACATTTCAAACCATTGAATAAAAAATAACGAATAGTGAATAACGAATCAAGATATATCGTCCTTGAGCAGTTCAAATCGTTCAAACCCTTATAACTTTGAAACTTTGAAACATTGAAACATTAAAACATTGAAACAATAAACCCTTCAAACCTAATTCATCATCTAAAATTTAACCTGCAACCCAACGCCGGTCTGCAAATCAGGTGCATTATCAACCAGTAAATCCTCCCTGAAATAAACCGAAAATGCCAAATCACCTAAAGTGTAAGTAATAATAAGACTATTGGCCGTTAGTGGCCTGTACAAATGCGAAATGGCATAATTCCAGTGTGTTGATATTCTTTCGCCGGTTAAAACCATATAATCGAATTCATGAGGCTTGTTATAAGCACTCTGAATCCAGTAATTGGTAGCTACCGAAAGCGATTTCTGGCTCCTGAACCGATAAATATACTTCAGCAGAAACTCCGAACTAAACAGGAGGTTTGCGTTACTTAAACTTACCCCTTTCTTGAAACGGACCACACTTTGTTTTACCAAACCCAGGCCTGTACCAAAGTGGATTTCACTATGTTTATTCAGCACAAACCTCTTTACCAGCGTTGGATTAATGCCAATATCGGCCGCAGCATTTACCTTGTTAACATTTACGCCAAGCTGTAGTCCCAAACTTGTGTATAAATTACTTTTTTCGAGCCATTCAATCCGGGGATAATAATAGTACGATAAATCGATACCGGTAAACAGGGACTCCTGGTTCTGCATCCGGAAAACATTGCCCTCCTGGTCAGTATAATACATGCCGGCATGATTGTACCCGAATACCTTACGGGCAAAGGGATCTTCTCCGCCCGAAATATGGCTGTGAAACCATTCGATAAACTGATCGCTGGTGAGCGAGGAGAAAGGGAGTCTGCCCCCATCAAGCGAAAACATACGGGTGCTGATCCTGAGTTCTGAAGCCGTTGAAAGTGGTATATTAAATTTCAGCAGGTAAAGCCTGATGGTGCCATCGGCCTCGAAATCCATGGTACGCGACGGGGTACTAAAATCAAAATTACCTTCGCGCTCGTGCCATATAAATTTCCGCATGGCATCCCTGTCGGCCTCATGTACCGGAATATACGCCTTTACATAAGGAAGCCACACATTACCACTTGAAATGGTAAACGAAACCGAAATCTTTTTCGATGGCTTCAACTGAAAGTCGGGGCTGATCCTCGAAATAAATACCCCAAAGGGATGTGTCGAGATAGTATTGGCATGGTAAGCAGCAAAGGTGTTTTCGTAATCAACACTATCATTTACATTTTGCGAGAAGCAAATGCTGCAAGGCAGAAACAGAAGTAATAGCAGGTACTTCACGTGATCTGATTGTTACTGATTAAAAGCAGGGAAGGGCTTTTAAGTATCATTTGCACCTATCAGT
>CAYNVK010000675.1:0-1788 GCA_964400395.1 uncultured Lentimicrobiaceae bacterium
CCTGCGGTCGAGGGCCAGTATTTTGATGATGATTTCGAAGGTAAAACTATACACCACCAGCTTGTCGAGAAAAACCAGCACATGATGGTAACGTGCTGCCAGATCGGGATAGGTTTCGATGCCGGTAATAACTGCTGTGAGCAAAATAAGCGCGAAGATTACGCCCCTGAAAATTTTGCTCACCGATACAAGCTGTGCAAGTTTTACAATCTGTTTCATCCTGACTTCTTTTTCGTTAACATAATTTTAAGCATCGGAAACGAAGCTATGGCAACAAAAAACACCAGTATATACGCCGAGTACCCGATTACGCCCGGGTAAGTTTTGCCGATGTAATAACCCAGTGGAACCAGGGTGCCAATCCAGGTGATGGCCCCGGCCAGGTTAAAGAGCAGGAACTTACGAAACGAAAAAGCCGAAGCGCCGGCAATCATTGGCACCAGGGTGCGGATAACCGGCATAAAACGCCCCAGCACAAAGGCCCATACGCCAAAACGCGTGTAAAAGCCCTTGCCGCGCTCGAGGTATTCAATTTTGAAAAACCGCGATTTATTATTCGTAAACAGTTTATTCCCCAGCCATTTGCCTTTAAAATAACCCGTGAGATCGCCCAGGAAGGAGGCGCCGATCATGGACAAAATAAGCCAGGCCAGCGGGATATCGAGGTATTGCGATCCGCAGAATATACCGGCGGCAAAAAGCAGGTAATCGCCGCCAGGCAAGACAAAACCCAGGAAAAATCCCGTTTCGATGTAAATAATGACAAGCAGCAGCAACAAGCCGCCTACCATTATAAGTTCGTGCGCATTAAAAAGCGTTTGCAGGAAGCTGCTCTGGGCCAGTATCATTCCGAGATTTTTTTAGGAGGTTTAATGTTGAACGAGAGTATCACGCTTAATGCGATAATGCTGGCTATAACTGCAAGCGATAATTCGATGGGGATTTTATACACATCAACCAAAAGCATTTTAACGCCCACAAAAACCAGCACCACAGCCAGCCCGTAACTGAGCAGCCAGAAACGGTTTACTACGCCGGCCAGTGCAAAATACAGGGAGCGGAGCCCCAGGATGGCAAACACATTTGAGGTATAAACAATAAACTGGTCCTGCGTAATGGCCAGGATGGCGGGTATGCTGTCGACCGCAAAAATAAGGTCGGTGGTTTCAATAAGTATTAGTACCAGGAAAAGCGGGGTGGCAACCCGTTTGCCATCAATTTTTACAAAAAACTTATCGCCCTGCATACCCGGGGTTACGGGCATAAAACGCTTGAAGAAACGTATCACCGGGTTTTTGTCGGGTTCAATTTTGGTGTTGTTGTGAAAAAACATTTTGTACCCGGTGTAAATAAGCAGGGCACCAAATACATAAATGGTAAAATGAAATTTCTGTATAAGGGCAGCACCCGCGAAAATAAAGATTATACGCATGATAAGCGCCCCGATAATTCCCCAGAAAAGCACCTTGTGCTGGTATTTGGAAGGCACCTGGAAATAGGTGAAGATCATGATAAATACAAAGATGTTATCCACGCTGAGCGCTTTTTCGACCAGGTAACCTGTGAAGAACTCCAATGCCTGCTGCTGACCTTTCCAGTAATAAAGTATGCCGTTAAAAACCAGCGCCAGGAAAATCCACACGCCTGTCCAGGTAAGCGCTTCGCGGAGCGAAACCTCGTGCGATTTACGGTGGAATACCCCCAGGTCGAGGGCAAGCATCAGCAGAACAAATGCGTTAAAAAGTATCCAAAACAATAAGGGCGTATCCATGTGTTTATGATTTTAAA
>CAYNVK010000676.1:0-1783 GCA_964400395.1 uncultured Lentimicrobiaceae bacterium
GGAGAACCCTCCGATATGCACCGGCCAGCCTTTGTCAACAAAAATGCTGTTGGCCTTGCTGGTAATGAGTTTGTGTACTATTGGCAGGTTTATGGCGACGAGCAGCAGAAATATCAGAACAAACAACGATAGGCAAACGTATTTCAGCACCTGAAATATCTTTTTGAATATACGTATCGTTGCCTTTTGTTTTTCCAAAATATGAATGATATACGTTTAGTGCAAGCCGGGTTTCGTTGCAGGATTGGGCTGGGGGAATCCTGTTTTTAAATTTATTTTTGAAACCCATCCAAAGATATAAAAAATCAGGCGTACATAGCGGGAAATCATTAATCAAGGCGGTTTCGGCATCACCGGCAGGTTTTACTGCCCATTATTGCCGTGTATAGTTTCCATGTGTGGAAATGTAGGATTTAACCAGGTGAATCTCAAAAATCCGGTACAATTTCCTGCGTAAAGGAAAAATTCCCGGCGGGCTTTTTAAAATGCTTCCTGCAGGTTAAAATAGATGGCTACTGAATTTTCGGTGCTTTTCCCGATATCAACAGTCAGGTTGGTTCGTGCCCTTTTATCCAGTTTCAGCCTGATGCCGGCCCCTCCGCCAAATGCTGTTTTGTCGAATAATCCATGATAATAATTGCTTGCCGTTGTGGCGTTTGCAAAAAGTACGCCACCCCAAAGCCCGTTACCTGTTATCGGGAAACGGTATTCCACTTCATTATACACCATGTTTAAGCCCCGAAACCGTCCCTGTATATATCCGCGTCCCGAACGGTTGTACGTATCCCAGCCAATGGAAGGAAGCGCCAGGTAAGGAACGTTGCCGCTCAGCAACAGGGTGCCGTAACTCCAGAATGCCAGCACATGGCTTGGGGTATTTGCACTCAACCCGAGGTAGTAGCGTGCATCGTAAAGCAGTTGCATGCTCGATTGCGAATACTGGCCGAGTTTCAGGTTGGTGACCAGCGAAATTGATCCGTAATAACCTTTATAACAGTTGCTGATATTGTCGCGGGTGTCAGTTAGCAGGGTAAATTTCAGGCCATTGGTGCCGTAGCGGGTGGTGTTAAAATTGTTGGTATCGGAATACTTGTAATGGTTGGTTACAAAATACGTTGGGCTTCCTTGAGCGGTATCAAGCCGCAGGTCTTCTATCGAAAAATGCTGGTCAATCATGATCCCGATGCCTGCGTACACATGCGAAGTGCCCAGTTTGCGCGAGGCTTCCTCGTAGATCCGTATCAGCTTGAAGTTCATGGGCTCTGCCAGGGTATCGTCAGTTTCATCGAGGTTATTGACATAAATATGTGTTTTGTTGAACTCTGAATTGTTGATTCCAAGGCCATAGGTGGGTTGCGTGAAAAGCAACAGCCGCCAGTCGCCCTGCAAAAACCACTGGTTACCGGGCAGGTATATTTTGGAACGTGCATTCACGATAAACTGGTTTTTGGTGGTAAACTGGAAGTTCAACATGCCGGAGGAAAGGTTGGTTGGCGCCGGCCCGAATCTGCGCGTTAAACTGATGGCACCACCAGCCAGGAAACCATTCGCAGGAGCGTATCCCACCACCGGCAGAATAGAGTAATAGGTTTTACCCACCTGCAATTCGGCATTCAGCTTTTTGGCAGGTGCCTTTTTCCATTTTGCCACCACATCGCTGAAATCTTTCTGCTCAACCTGGGCAAATGCTTTATTTGCGCCAGGCAAAAAAAAGAAAATCAGCAGGCTGATCATTGCACCACTCCGGATCCTATTTATAACTTTACGCATTGATGCAATCATT
>CAYNVK010000677.1:0-1767 GCA_964400395.1 uncultured Lentimicrobiaceae bacterium
ATCGTTGCAGAGTAAAATATTATGCCTGCGGGCGAAGGCTACCAGTTTTTCGAATAGCTGGCTGCTGCCGCTGGCGCCTGTGGGCATATGCGGGTAGTTTACCCACATCATTTTTACCTTGCTGAGGTCGCTTTTTTCGAGTTCCTCAAGGTCCGGATGCCAGTTGTTTTTTTCTTCCAGTTTGTAAGGCCTTACAATGCCGCCCACCAGCCGGGTAACCGAGGTATAGGTCGGGTAACCGGGGTCCGGAACCAGCACTTCGTCACCGGGGTTTATAAATGCCATGCTGATGTGCATAATGCCCTCCTTCGAGCCTATCAGCGGCAGAATTTCGTTTGCCGGGTTCAGTGTTACCTGGAAATATTTCTGATACCAGCCTGCGAAAGCTTCACGCAATGCAGGTATGCCGTTGTAGCTCTGGTAGCCATGCACATTGGGCAGGTGGGCGGTTTCACTTAATTTGTTAACCACGGCAGGGGCAGGGGGCAGGTCGGGACTGCCGATGCCCAGGTTGATGATATCGGCCCCGGCTTTGCGCATCTCGTCAATTTGCCTGAGCTTATGCGAGAAATAGTATTCCTGCACCAGTTCAGTCCTCTGCGACGGTTGTATTTTCACTTGGTGGTTGTCCATTTTGATATTCTCCCAGTATTTGTAAATGATCGGTTAAGGGCCTTATGGCTTCGAGCGATTGCTGGTAACGGGTATAATCTTTAAATACCAGGTCGATGTAGAAAAAATATTCCCATTCAACGCCTACAATGGGCAGCGACTGGATTTTGGTAAGGTTCATATTGTAAAACGAAAGCACCGAGAGCACCTGCGAAAGCCGCCCTTCTTCGTGCGGAAGCGAAAAACACAAGGTGGCTTTGTTGATCTGCTGGTTGGCAATCTGCTCCAGTTCCTTTACGGCGTCGCTTTCGGTGATTAGCTGGAACCGGGTGAAGTTGCGTTTGTTGGTTTCCACGCCTTTTTTCAGGATGTCCATGTGGTACATTTCGGCGGCCAGGCTGCTTCCCAGTGCGCCTACGCCTGCCAGGTTCTCCTCCCTGATCCATTTTACGCTCAGCGCGGTATCGGCGGCATCGAGTATACGCACGCCCTTGCGCCGCAGTTCGTTTACAAAAGTATGGCACTGCTGTATGGCGATGGGGTGCGAGTGTATTTCCTTTAAATCGTCGATGGTTTGGCCGGGCAGCGCAATCAGGTTTTGTACCACGCGCAGGTATTGCTCGCCCATAATGGTAAGGCCGCTTTCGCGAAGCAGGTTCAGGTTTTGCAGCAAACTGCCCGCCACCGAGTTTTCCATGGCCACAATACCGCAATCAACTTTTTTATCCTGCAGCTCGTTAAAAAGGTCGGTAAAGGTTTCGCAGGGTACTATTTCGATGTTAATACCATCAAAAAACTGCTTTGCCGCAATTTCGTGAAAAGCGCCAAACCCGCCTTGGATGGCTACGCTGATTACATTTTGTTTCAGAGGTGGTGTCATAGTTTCAGGCAAAAAAAAAGTCCCGGTACATCCGGGACTTTCACATTATTATATTTTAAGCAATAACGTATCAGCCCCGCTTCCTGGTAAAATAAAAAAAGAAGAAGAATTGATAGGCGTTGTTGATTTTCATTTTCATGACATTGTTACTGCTGACAAAAGTAAGAAATTAATTAATACCACATGCTTTTTTGGAAAATAAAATATTTTTTTCAAACATCTAGTATATCTAATTATTATTTATATATTTGGCGCTATGAAAGTAGAAATATTAG
>CAYNVK010000678.1:0-1745 GCA_964400395.1 uncultured Lentimicrobiaceae bacterium
TCAATCTAAAGCTGAGCCGAAAAAATTTTCACATAAGTTGGTCCTTTGCGATCGAGAATACTCTCGTAAAGAACGATTTCTCCGACATGCTCCTGCTGAATATCTATGGTATTGTATTTACTGATAATCTGCTGGAACAGTGACTTATCATTAACTTCTTTAATTCGGCCTATGGTGAGGTGAGGTACAAAATTCTGCCGGTCACGGGCGTAGTCAACTGCTTCCAGTTCGGCAAAAATATTCTCAGCCAGGTTTTGAAGTACTTCGTTATTGTTTATTCCAAACCAAATTACCTTTGGATCGTAGCGGCTGCCAAATATTCCGGTATTGGCGATATTTAGGGTGAATGGCTTTGATTTTGATGCCGAATTCTGCATAGCCTTGCAAATGGCCGGGATTTTATTTTCGGCGGTTTCGCCAAAAAACTTGAGTGTAAGATGCATATTTTCGGGCTCCACCCATTTAATTCGTTCGTGACTCAGTGAAGCCGAAATAGCGTTAAGCACGCTTATAAACCTTGCAGAAGGATGAATTTTAATGGCAGCAAACAGGCGTTTCATAAAAATTAATGATATTTTGTGTAAAATTAGGAAAGTTTGTTAATTTTGCGCCTCTGTTTCGGGGCGTTAGCTCAGTTGGCTAGAGCGTTAGACTGGCAGTCTAAAGGTCAGGGGTTCGACTCCCCTACGCTCCACCTGAATATAAAGCAGTTATGTATTTTGCATAGCTGCTTTTTTTGTACCTTTACTGTAAAAATTGCCCGACCAGTGATTTAAGGCATATAGACGGAAATTGCTGTAGTGATGTTTGAATGCATCTCGGAAGTAACGACACACTTTTGATAAATTTATTATAAGCAATCGAAAAGTTAAAAATATAACCTGCAATTGTTAAATAGTTTGATTCGCAGATGGTTACTTAGCGATATTTCCAACGTAAAAATTTTTTGAATAAAACAAATACATGTTTTATACGTTATAAAAAATCATATTGCATATTTAATAGTACTAAAATCTCTCATCATGAAACCTGTATACTTGGTGGCAGCACTTCTTCTGTTTTTAGCAGCTTGTAATAAAGATAAAATAGACGAACTTCCTACGGAAATTTCAAAATTGCAGCCAATCAAAAACCTGGCGGACACCTTAGATCATATATTAGCCGAAAATGGCAATGTAATTGATAAAGATCCGGTTCTTTTCTCTGACACCATTCAGAAAAGTATTATTCTCTCAAAAGCCTCCCGGGTCTTTGTTACTTTTATTGATGAGGAAACATCCAAGAAAAACACCCTTGGTTGGTATGCATACCCATATGCTAAGCCACCTGCAAGTACCAGCGATGTAGATGCTAAAATCCTTTTTCCGAATATCTCGAAAGTTGGTGAAGGTGGATTACTCGAAAGTGGTTTTACTGTGCAGTTAGGAACAGAAACATTTCCGGCGGGTACTGTAATCGGCTTTTTCATTGTTGCCAATGGGTGGGATAATGGAACTATTAACCTGGATCGCCCCATCTATTACACCAACTATAATTTGAATCCAAATGGCGACCAGCTTCATGTGCTGTTCAAAAATGCATACTCAAAGTATATCGTGGTTGGCTTTGAAGATAACTTGTCCCCGGGGCGCGATTTTAACGATTTGCTGTTTGCCGTTTCTGATAATAACGAAGGTTTAGAATCTACCTCTTTCGACCTGTCAAATATGTTTATCCGGTAAATCAGAAATATATTGGGATAAGTT
>CAYNVK010000679.1:0-1732 GCA_964400395.1 uncultured Lentimicrobiaceae bacterium
ATCATGCTTGCGCGTATGCCGGTTAAACCGGTGGACGGACAAATGCCTTTGCCAAGCATTTGATCAACAATGGTTTGGATAAGTGGCTGCTGGATAGTCTCAGGGTGTGGAACCGTGAATTTTTCCATGCTTCCATCACTTTTCTCTACAAAAATATCCTGGTTATCGAAAAACGAAAATGTAATTCTCCCTTCCGAGCCCACCAGCACTGCAGTATCGGTTCTCAAATTTTCATGAACGGTAAAACACCAGGAGCCTGTTCCGGATACTCCCGATTCGAATACAAATGCAGCGGTAACCATATCGTCAGCCGGATAAAGCCCTGCCTGGTTCAACGAAATCCCTTTTGCTTCCTTAACCGGTCCCAGCAGGTATTCAAGGTAATCGAACTGGTGCGAAGCCAGGTCGTGAAAATAGCCGCCGCCACTTATTTCGGGCATTAAACGCCAGGGTGTCTTTCCCGGCAAAGTATCTTCGGGCCGCAGTTGGTGGTGAAGCTGCACATGTATGGTTTTTATATCGCCTATCACCCTGTTGTCGACCAATTCTTTGATTTTCAAAAAACAAGGAAGCCTGCGGCGATAATAGGCTACAAACAAGGGCTGCCCGGTTTCGTTGCTTACCCTGATCATTTCTTCACACTCGGCAACATTTCGGGCCATGGGTTTTTCAACATAAGCCGCCTTGCCTGCTTTCATCACCTCAATGGCATACCTGGCATGACTGTCGGGCGGCGTGGCAATATAAACGGCATTAATATCAGGGTCGTTGATCAGCAGGGAAGCATCCGTGTAAAATTTCGGTACGCCATGTCGTTTTGCGTATGCTTCGGCTTTGGCAGCATCGCGCCTCATTACGGCAACAAGCCTCGAACCTTCAATTTTATTGAATGCCGGCCCGCTTTTTTTCTCGGTAACATTTCCGCAGCCAATTATTCCCCAGTTCACCCGGTCCATACGCTTTAAATTTTAATGAAAGAACAAATAAGCTACAAATATAGCTGCAATTACCCCTGCAAGGTCGCTAATTAGTCCGGCGGTTATGGCGTACCTGGTTTTCTTAATGCCAACGGATCCGAAATAAACGGCAACAATGTAAAAGGTTGTATCAGCCGCACCCTGGAAAATACACGACAATCGTCCGGCAAACGAATCGGCCCCGTAATGCTTCATAGTATCTACCATCATTCCCCTGGCTCCTGATCCGCTCAGTGGTTTCATAAATGCCGTAGGCAGGGCATCCACAAAATCAGTATTCACACCCATGGCTGCAAACGCATGACCTATGCCTTTTACCAGGAAATCAAGTGCCCCGCACGAACGGAAAACACCCACCGCTACCAGTATCGCTACCAGGTAAGGAATAATTTTTATTGCTATCCCGAAGCCTTCTTTTGCACCATCAATAAAAGCATCGTACACATTGATTTTTTTAATAAGGCCCAGCACGATAAAGGAAAAAATAATGCTGAAAAGTATGAGGTTGCCGGCAACTGACGATATAGTTGTAACCTGTGCCTGGCTTATAGTGCTAAAATACCAGATGATGGCTGAAACTATCAAAGTAAAACTTCCCAGGTAAAGCAAAATCACTTTGTTGAGCAGGTTGATACGCTGCATGATAGAAACGGCTATTATCCCGGTAAGCGTCGAAGCAAAAGTAGCAAGGAGAATAGGTATAAAAATATCCGATGGATCGGCAGCTCCCAGTTGTGTGCGGTACACCATAATGC
>CAYNVK010000680.1:0-1727 GCA_964400395.1 uncultured Lentimicrobiaceae bacterium
CCGTACTCACTTCATCCAGTGCTTTACGCATGATGCGGAAATTTTCCTGGGTGGCATAGGTACCGCCAAAACCCTCGGTGGTAGCGCCAAAAGGCACATAATCGAGGAGGCTCTGCCCTGTGGTGCGTATCACGGCAATAATATCGGCACCCTGCCTGGCAGCAGCCTGGGCCTGAACCACATCTTCGTAAATATTACCGGTAGCTACTATTACATAAATATATGGCTTGGCACCTTCGCCAATGGTATTGATGTAGTTTTCGCGCCTTTGCCGGTTGTTTTTAATACGTGCAATGCTTTGGCTGATATATGGTTGCAACGCCTGGTTGATCTGTTCGGTTGCATGTATCGGCAAGCGGGTAATATCCAGTTGCGAATCGGCGATTTGCTGCGCGATTTGCTGAGGGGTAAGCCCTGTTTCGACCATGGCATTGCCGATATAAAACATCACGCCTTCACCCAGCATGCCTTTTGATTTCAAATCGTCGACCACCACATTGGGCAAGGGTACTTCGTTTGCATCAATGCCGTCGATACCGAGCAAGCGGCACAAGGTACGCTCAACAGCCACGGTGGTGTATGTTCCAACAAAATTCTGAACATCGGCTGCAATTCCGCTGGCATACTGCCTGGCTTTGTGCACCTTCTCAAAATCAAGTCCAAGTTTACTTATTTGCATATATTATCCTGTTTCGTTGTTATGAATTCTGTTTTAAAAACTGCGCCGCAAGTTGTATGAGCTCGTCCTCAACTCCAAGTATCGAAGCAATACGCAACGCTTCGAGCGGAACATCGTCAGCATCATGTTCGAGCAGCGAGTAATCCATATAATTATTGATATTGTTCACTGTGATTTGCTCATTAAATTCGCCGGTTAACAGTCCTTTAACCCTCAGTTTGCGACATGGCGCTTTTATATTGCTGTAATGCGTGGTTACCAGGCTCAGTATGCGCGATTGTGCAAGCAAGGTAACAATGGCGTTTACAATGGCCCTGCCTTCGGCGGGATTGGTGGTACGTGCCGGTTCGTCGACCAGGGCGAGCAATTTTTTACCTGTACGAGCTGCGCGTAACATTTTATTGATGTTCAACATTTCGGCTGCAAACGACGAAAGCCCATTGAGTTCCGATTGATCGTCGCCCATATTGATCAGGATTTCGTCGACAGGTATAATAGAAGCTTCTTTTGCCGGGATATAAAACCCGAACTGGAACAGGTACTGCGCCAACGCCACTGTTTTCAGCAACACGGTTTTTCCGCCCATGTTTGCGCCGGTAATCAGGCAAGGTAAGGGTTCGATGGTAATATCTACCGGTTGGAATGCTTTCTGCTGTTGTTCGAGCATTTTTTTTACCCAGGGATTAAAGAGCTGGGTATAATGTGTGCACTCACTGGCTGGCTGTGGCCTGCTCATATCATTTGCTACAGCCTGGATGGCTTTTGCAAAAAGGATATCAATGGCAGCAAGCATTTCGTGGGCCTGCATCAAGCCTGCAGTTTCACTGAACAGGTTAATCGAGAGTTTCTGCCGGATGTTATCCTCCAGAACCAGGCATTTCTGCCTGACAATCTCCGCCTGTCCGGGATTTTCGGCCATCAGATTTTGTTGCTGTTTCCGGAGTTCTGCCAGTTCCTGGCTATATGCCGGGTAAATGTAAAATTGCGGAAGTTTCTGATTTTCGGGATCCAACACAGCGATAACTTCCTGTAATATCGGAAGATTCAC
>CAYNVK010000681.1:0-1725 GCA_964400395.1 uncultured Lentimicrobiaceae bacterium
GTTAGCCCTCCATTTGAAGTTCGTAAAATGGTTGAATCCATACCAACTGCCCACCCTTTTTGCGGATTGATAAAAAACACATCAACAATAGGGTTCTTTGTCGGATTTTTCTGCAATATCCAGTCATGACCGCCATTGGTAGTATGCGCTATCTGGCCCCACCAATCGTTACTGACAACCCAACCGTTGTTTTCATCCAGAAAAAACACCTTGTCGATTGACTCGATAACCGGGTTGGATTGAGAAGTCCAGGTTTGTCCACCGTTGCTGGTATGCAGGATTACTCCTTCATCATAGCTAATTCCTTTGCTGCCCACTGCCCAGCCTACGTTTTTGTTAATAAAATCGACACTGTTAAAGAAATAAGGTTTTGTCAACTGGGTTTCCCAGGTTTTTCCGCCATCTACGGTGCGCAGGATCACACCTTCCTTGGTTCCGGCATCATCCATACTTTCACCTCCTACAACCCAACCGGTATCGGCATTTATAAAATCAATGTCCATCATCCAGTGATTGGGTTTCTTATTCAGAACTTCGAACTGTGCATTTTCTGATTCCTCCTTTTTTACTACCTGTCCGTAGCACCCGGCGGCATACACAGCATGATAAATGGCCTGGAAGCACACATCGTTAAGCTGATAAATGGTACCTGATTGTTTCGTATTCCATGTAGTTCCGCCATCCAAAGTTTCGAGGATGACACCTTTATCGCCCACTGCATAGGCAGGTCCGCCGATCCCTTTTGTTTCAACAGCATACATATTAATGAACGGGGCCTGGTATTCCTTTATCCAGCTCTCACCTGCATCAGACGAACGAATGATAACTGACTGGTTACCACAGGCGCGATAATCGCCGTTGGCAACCACATCAATGCCCATCAGGTTATATGTGGTGGGAACAGTATGTTTTTGCCAGGTGACTCCATGATCCCTGGTGCTCATTACCAGGCTCTGGTTGCCGCAAACCCACACTTCATCGCAGTCTTTTTGGTCGATTTCCCAAAACCAGGTATGGACAGGAGTGTTGATTTTATTCCAGGTTTCTCCGTGGTTATTACTGTTGAGGATCACATCGTGTCCGCTTACCCATGGACAGTTGCCTCCAGTTGCGGTAATGGAATAAAGATCCTCGCTGGTTCCGCTGTATTGTTTTGTCCAGTGTTCCCCGGCATCCTCCGAATAATAGATTGCACCTGCATTCCCCACTATCCAGCCACGAGCCGATATTCCTTCCATATAGATGCTGTTCAGGTTCAGGGATGTATTGAGCGTAACTATTTCCCAATCGTAGCCAGAGTTTTTAGTTCGCATAACTACTCCCATATCGCCAACGGCCCAGCCTACAGAGCCATTCATGATAATTGAATTCAGATCATTTCCCTGGAGATAGGGATTTTGCCAATGCCAGCCTTCCTGCCCGAATATTGCATTAGCAAATAAAATGATGAACGAAATGCTGAAAAGTTTTTTCATGATTATGGTCATTTTCCCGAAAAGTATCGGAAGGAGAAAAATTACTTCAACACTATCATTGTCTTAGTTTCATTCGTTCCATTCGCGTGAAGTTGATAAAAATAAATCCCGGCGGGCAGCGTTGTGGCGTCAAATTTTACTTTGTGCTCTCCTTTTGCCTGATCACAATCCACCAGCGTTTTCAACTCACGGCACGTGAAATCGAAAACTTTTAAAGTAACATGAGCATCAGCAGGCAGTTGCCAGTTGA
>CAYNVK010000682.1:0-1723 GCA_964400395.1 uncultured Lentimicrobiaceae bacterium
TAAAGAACTCCGCGAATCGGAAATGTGGGTAGCCGGCGCTGCCGTACGTAAATTAAGGCCGGAGAATAATTAAGAGTTTCAGGGTTTCAAAAGTTCAAATGCCTGCGGCGTTCAAGGGTTCAAGGGTTCAAATGTTCAGATGTTCAATTGTTCAGATGTTCAATTGTTCAAATGCCTGCGGCGTTCAAGGGTTCAAATGTTCAAATGTTCAATTGTTCAGTTGTTCCCGCTTTGATCTCCCTGTCACCCCTCTCCCTGTCCTATAAATTAAGAATGCTTCATTAAATCAAATGAATATGAGCGATAAAGTTTTTGTTTTTGATACAACCCTGCGCGATGGCGAACAGGTACCGGGTTGCCAGCTGAATACGCTTGAAAAAATTGAAGTAGCCAAACAACTTGAAGCCCTGGGCGTAGATATCATCGAGGCTGGTTTCCCCATCTCGAGCCCGGTTGATTTTAAGTCGGTGGTCGAGATTTCGAAAGCCGTTCACGAGCCGGTAATTTGCGCACTCACACGGGCGGTTGAAAAAGATATTGAAGTGGCTGCCGAAGCCCTGAAATATGCCCGCCGCAAACGGATACATACCGGCATTGGAACCTCGTATTACCACATCACCCATAAATTAAAATCGAACCAGGAAGAGATCATCGAACGGGCCATAGCCGCCGTTAAGTATGCCCGTAACTTTGTGGACGATGTTGAGTTTTATTGCGAAGATGCAGGCCGTACCGAGAATGAATACCTGGCGCGCGTGGTCGAAGCCGTAATTGCCGCCGGGGCTACCGTGGTTAATATTCCGGATACTACCGGTTATTGCCTGCCGAACGAATATGGCGAGAAAATCAAATTCCTGGTCGATCATGTAAAAAATGTGGATCGGGCCGTACTTTCTACGCACTGCCACAACGACCTGGGCATGGCTACAGCCAATTCCATTTCAGGCATCATGAACGGTGCCCGCCAGGTGGAAGTTACCATTAATGGCATTGGCGAACGTGCCGGGAATACGTCTCTCGAAGAAGTGGTTATGACCCTTAAAACCCGGCCCAAAATGGGTTTTGTTACCGGTATCAATTCACAGCTGATATACGAAAGCAGCCGAATGGTTTCCACGCTTATGCGTATGCCGGTGCAGCCCAATAAAGCCATTGTCGGCCGCAATGCCTTTGCCCACTCGTCGGGCATACACCAGGACGGGGTGCTTAAAAACCGCGAAAACTACGAAATTATCGATCCTCAGGATGTAGGTATTCGCGAATCGAGTATAGTGCTCACAGCACGCTCGGGGCGAGCAGCCTTAAAACACCGGCTCGAAGTACTCGGTTATAACCTTTCGGTTGAAGAGCTGAACGAGGTGTACGACAAATTTATTGAACTCGCCGACCGCAAAAAGGAGATAAAAGACGAGGACCTTTTCGTATTGGTAGGCGTTGAGCAATCAGAACACGAACGGCGAATACAGCTTAAGCACCTGCAGGTGATATGCGGTTTATCCACTCACCCGGTTGCCTCAGTAAAAATACGTGTTGATGGCGAAGATTATACCGCTACTGCCGAAGGCAACGGCCCGGTGGATGCAGCGTTTAATGCCGTGAAACAAATTATCCGCAAAACCGTTACGCTCGAGGAGTTCCTGATACAGGCTATCACCCGCGGATCCGACGATATCGGCAAAGTGCATGTGCAGCTTGAGAATAAAGGAAACCTGTACTATGGCTT
>CAYNVK010000683.1:0-1722 GCA_964400395.1 uncultured Lentimicrobiaceae bacterium
TCATGGCAGAAGCAAAAAGTGATTTTCCTACCCTGCAAACTGCAGCCCGCTCAGGTTGCGGTAAAGCCCGCCTTCCAGTTGTAGCAGTTCATCATGGGTGCCCTGCTCAATAATCTGTCCATTATCGAGCACCAGGATATTATCAGCCTGCCGAATAGTCGAAAGGCGGTGTGCGATAACGATGGAGGTTCGTCCTTTCATGAGTTTTTCGAGTGCATCCTGCACCAGCCGTTCCGATTCCGAATCGAGTGACGAAGTGGCCTCGTCGAGAATCAGGATTTTAGGGTCCTTAAGCACGGCGCGGGCAATGGCAATGCGCTGGCGCTGTCCGCCCGAAAGTTGCGTACCACGTTCGCCTACCAGGGTATCAAGACCTTCGGGAAACTGGCTTATAAATTCCCAGGCATTGGCTTTGCGGGCGGCTTCCATAATCATATCCTCGGTTGCCGTTGTTTTGCCATAGGCAATATTTTCGCGGATGGTGCCACCGAAAAGGAAAATATCCTGCGGCACCACCGCCATCTGGCTGCGGAGAGCGGTAACAGGCATTTCAGCACTATCGCGGCCATCGAATAATATTTGACCCGATACCGGGTTATACAGCCGCAGCAGCAGCGAAACAAAAGTCGATTTTCCGGCACCGCTCGGTCCCACCAGGGCCACCAGCGTATCGGGTTGTATGTCGGCGGTAATCTGTTTCAGCACCGTTGCATCAGGCCTGGTGGGGTAATGAAAGCTGATATTCCTGAAACTGATATTGCCGTGCAGCACCTGGCTTTCGGGCAGCGGTAACAGTTCGGTAACGTCCTCGGTAGTTTCGTCGAATATTTCGAGCAGATCCTCGGTTGCGCCTATAAATTTCTGCACACGGGCAAATACATCGGCCATGCCACCAATAGTGCCACCAATAAACATGGAATAAATCACGAACGAAAACAGTTCGCCGGTGGCCAGTTCGCCGGTGGTTAGCAGATGCGCACCTTTCCATATCACAGCTACCATGGCACCGAAAAGCCCCAGAATTGTAAAAGATGAAAATGCGCCGCGCAGTTTCCCGTTTTTAATACCGGTTTGTGCAATTTCCCTGGTTTTGCTCCGGTAGCGCAGCATTTCGAAGTATTCGTTTGTAAATGCTTTTACACTTTGTATGCCCTGTAGGGTTTCCTCCACAATGGTGTTTGAGTCGGCTACCTGTTTCTGGGCCTGCTTGCTGAGTTTGCGTATGTACCGCCCGAAAAGCACAACCAGTATCATGATCACCGGAAGTATGGAAAGCATAAACAGGGTTAATTTTAGGGAAGTAATCATCATTAAAGTCACCCCTCCGATAATGATGATAAGCTGCCGCAGGAATTCGGCCAGTGTGCTGGTAAGCGCATCCTGCAGCAGGGTAATATCCGACGAAATACGGCTGTTCAGTTCCCCTACCCTTCGGAACTGGAAAAATTTCATGGGCAGGCGCACCAGGTGGTTAAAGGTATTCTGGCGCAGATCGGCCAGCGTTTTTTCGGCCACGCGCACAAAAAGAAATATCCTGAAATATGAAAACACTGCCTGTACCAACAGAACCGCTATCAGTACCAGGGCAATGCGGTTAATTTCCTGGGCAAGTTTACCCTGGTTCCCCAGGTCGACCAGCTGGCCCAGCAGTTTGGGAAAAATAAGGCTGGCGCTGCTCGATCCCAACAGGAACAAAAGCCCGAGCCCGTATTCGTATTTATA
>CAYNVK010000684.1:0-1722 GCA_964400395.1 uncultured Lentimicrobiaceae bacterium
TTATGGCAATATTGCTGATATGGAAAACAGGGGATTTGAACTTGAACTTGGTTATAACAAAACGATTGGAGACTTTACTTTCTCAGCCAACGGAAACTTCGCTACCCTGAAAAATGAAGTTACATACATTAGCCAGGACGTTGATTATATTACCGGTGGTGCTGGTTTCCAGTCAATGGGACCTGTTACCCGCATCCAGGTAGGTCAGTCGTTTAACTCATTCTACGGTTACAAAACCGATGGTATTTTCCAGAACTGGGATGAAATCAACGCCTATGTTAATCCTGATGGTGATCTTATTCAGCCAAAAGCTGTACCAGGCGACCTGAAATGGGTTGATACCAATAACGACGGACAGATCACTGAAAATGACAAAATTACCCTGGGTACCAGTATTCCTAAATACACCTTTGGTTTAACCCTGAATGCAGCTTATAAAGGATTCGATATCATGGTATTCGGACAGGGTGCTGCCGGAAACAAAATTTTCCAGGGATTGCGTCGTCTGGATATTGAATACTCAAACTGGCAGACCATTGCTTTAAGCCGCTGGACTGGTGAAGGTACATCGAACTCATACCCACGTTTAACTGCCGATGATCAAAACAAAAACTTTGGTCAGATGTCAGATTTCTATCTTGAAAAAGGAGATTATTTCCGCCTGAAACAACTACAGATTGGCTATACCTTCAAAAGCGATTTGCTGAAGAAAATAGATGTAAGTAAATTCCGTATTTACCTGCAGAGCGAAAACCTCCTCACCTTCACCGGTTACACAGGTTACGATCCTGAAATCGGCGGTGGTGTATACGGTATTGATAAAGGATTTTATCCGCAAGCCCGTTCGTTTATAGCTGGTCTTCAACTGCAATTTTAATTTTTACGGGTAACATATATTCGTAAATAACTGTGCTTTATTTATTTAAAACACTCACAAACAAATTTTAAGAAAATGAAAAAAATACGAAATACATATATATTTATTGCAGCGGCAGCGGTTTTATCGTTTGTTTCCTGCAGCAAAGATTTTGTGGAAGTGACGCCAAAAGGTGTTTTCCTTTCAGAAAATTACTATGCCGATCAGTCGCAGGCTTATGCCGCTTTGGTTGGAGTTTATGATGCAATGCGTAAAAACTCGGGTGGATTCGAAAATATGATCACCATGATGAACGCGGGTTCGGATGACCAGTATGCTGGTGGCGGCGGTTCTACCGATGGTGCAGGTATACAGGGTTTCTCCAATTATACTTTGACCCAGTTTACAATGCCCGGCAGTTTCTGGGGCGACCATTACCAGGGAATATTCAAAGCCAACATGCTGCTGATGAAACTTCCTAATACCGAAATGACCGATTTGCTGAAACAAAGGTATGCAGCCGAATCGAAAGCGGTAAGGGCTATGTGCTACTTTAACCTGGTGCGTATGTTTAAAAACATCCCGCTCATTCTCGAACCGGTTGCCACCGGCGATATGTATAATATACCTCAGGCTAAACCCGAAGATGTTTATGCGCAGATTGAAAAAGACCTCACCGAAGCCATCGCTGTGCTGCCTCCAACTATTCCAGAAACCGAATACGGTCGTTTTACCAAAGGTTCGGCTAAAGCTCTACTCGGAAAAGTTTATTTGTATGAAGGTAAAAATGCCCAGGCTGCCGAACAACTGGCCGAAGTAAACGGACCAACTCCTGGCGGAACAAGTATTTACGGTTACAGGCTGCT
>CAYNVK010000685.1:0-1720 GCA_964400395.1 uncultured Lentimicrobiaceae bacterium
TTCGAACTGCTCGAGGAGAAAGCCTCGTTTTACAATCATCCGCGGTTTATTGAAACCGACCCCATCAGCATTCCCCATCTTTTCACCAGGAAGGAAGATATAGAAATTGCAGGATTCCTGGCCGCTACCCTGGCCTGGGGACAAAGGGTAACCATCATCAATAAAAGCCGCGAACTGATGAACCGCATGGGCAATTCGCCTTATCAATTCATCAGCAGTGCATCCGCCAAAGAAATCGCTTCCTTTTCCTCTTTCGTGCACCGCACCTTCCAGGGTGAGGACTGTATGAGTTTTCTGCATTCGCTTCAGCTCATATACCTTGAACATGGCGGGCTCGAAAAAGCATTCCTAACCGGTTACCAGGCCAGGCAGAGCATGCAGGAATCCATCAGTGGTTTCAGGCAATTATTTTTCAGCTACCCGCATATGCAACGCACGCGCAAACACCTGCCCGACCCGGCTTCGGGTTCGGCAGCAAAACGCATCAACATGTTCCTGCGCTGGATGATACGTCATGACAACAGCAAAGTAGATTTCGGGCTCTGGAAACAATTCAGCACAGCTGACCTCATGTGCCCGCTCGACCTGCACTCAGGGAAAGTTGCCAGGGCACTGGGCCTGCTGCGGCGCAAAACCGACGACTGGCAGGCTGTTACTGAACTCACGGCGAACCTGTGCACTTTTGATGCGGCTGATCCTGTAAAATACGATTTCGCACTTTTCGGAAGTGGTGTTAATGAAAATATTCGTTTCTGATTAAACTCAAACCCAATGGAATTAAAAGAACTTCAAAATCACATTGATGACAAAATGGCTGTATTAGTCTATTTTTATAACGATAACTGTGCTCCATGTACCATACTCAGGCCCAAGGTAAAACAACTTGTCGAAACCCGGTTCCCCGAAATGGATTTCATATTGGTGCATGCCGAAAAGACGCCCGAAACCTCGGCACATTTTGGCATATTTGCAGCTCCTACCCTGCTGGTATTTTTTGAAGGAAAAGAATATATAAGGGAAAGTAAAAACGTTTCAATCAGCGAACTACAAAATAAAATTGAAAGATATTACGACCTGTTGTTCTTATAAAACCACGGCTTGCATCCATAATCATTATTTAAAACACCCAACCGGGTATCACGTTCGGTTTATTGAACATATACGCTAAAGTTTTGTTTCTGTTTAATAAAAACACTTATAAATTAAACGAAAACTTAACCTTTGTAAATATGAAAACCATATTGATGGCCCTAACTTTAGTCATAGCAGGTGCTGTGACTTATGCTCAGAAAACGAATTTTCACAGTTTCAAAACCAAAACCATTGATGGTAAAACTTTTGACCTGGCCAGCCTGAAAGGGAAAAAAGTGCTGGTGGTAAATACCGCTTCCAAATGTGGTTTAACCCCGCAGTACAAGGACTTGCAGGAACTTTACATGAAATATGGCGGCGACAAATTTGTGATTATCGGATTTCCTGCCAATAATTTCATGAGCCAGGAACCCGGTTCAAATTCCGAGATTAAACAATTCTGTACCGATAAATATGATGTTACTTTCCCGATGATGGAAAAAATTTCGGTGAAGGGCGACGACATTGATCCGATTTATAAATGGCTGACAACCAAATCGAAAAACGGGAAAATGGATGCCGAAGTTAGTTGGAATTTTCAAAAATTTATGATTGATGAGCAAGGTAATCTCGTTGATATGGTTCCGCC
>CAYNVK010000686.1:0-1713 GCA_964400395.1 uncultured Lentimicrobiaceae bacterium
TATCACCCATGAAGAGCTTATTCTTTTTACCCCACACATTGTAGTAAAAATAGGGTATCAGGGTACCAATAATGATGGCGCAGAGAATGGTATATTCTTTTTCGCCCGAAATGAAAAAGTTAAAACCGAAGGTAAATGCAGCAATCATGGAGATAGCAGCAGCCAGGCCATCGATACCATCAATCAGGTTAAAGGCATTGATCAAAGCTACACCAACAAAGATTGTGAGAAGCAGGCTAGCTATGTATGGAATTTCATGTATGCCAAGCAATCCCTGCATATTGCTGATACGTTGTTCGCCTATAATGCACAACACAAGCATGGCCAGTATTTGCCCGCTGAGTTTTTTCTTCCAGCTGATGCCCAGCAGGTCGTCCTTCATCCCGATAAAAAACAGTATGGTTACCCCGGCAATAATACTGGGCAAAGCCGGCATAA
The DNA here is from genome assembly GCA_964400395.1 of uncultured Lentimicrobiaceae bacterium. Classification (GTDB taxonomy): domain Bacteria; phylum Bacteroidota; class Bacteroidia; order Bacteroidales; family UBA4417; genus UBA4417. The sequence continues at coordinate 439 of CAYNVK010000686.1, forward strand.
CTGTGCTTTCGTGCAGGAAGCTGAAACCTGAAATGTTAATGGTTGAAAGGGAAACCACCAGTATGGTGGCAAATAAGGCCAGTCCCCCCATGGTTGGAATATCCTGTGTATGTGAAGTGCGGAAGTTAGGAGCAGAGGTGAGCGATTTAGCTTTTGATATTCGGACAATAATCGGGATGGAATAGGCACTTAGCAGTTGAGCTGCAATGAATGCCAGGAAAATCCTGCTTTCGGGCTGCATAAACTCAACAAAAAAATCTTTGAGGGAAGTGAGTATAGTTACCAGCATAAAAGCCCTGTTTAGATAGTGAATGAATTGGTCTATAGGTTATATATTAATAGCTTACGGTAAACAAAAGTAACTCTTTTTATGCTCTTTTTATCATTAAAATTTCATTTGTTGAAAAAAAATCTGCGTTTATACAGTGTGAAGTTCTGAAACCTTTTAATGATGGTATAAATAGAGTTTAATAAATCATTTGTTAAAGAAAATATTGCCATTTATCATTGTTCTCCCGTAAAATTATTTACCATCTCTCACGTACGCCTGATGAGGATAGGTGACTTTTAATGATTATTATCAAACGCCCTCCAACTACTTTTGTCTGTTTCAAATAATCTAACGGGATTGCCAGGGACCAGATCAAATTTAAGCGGACAATAGTGATTTTGAAACCTTCGTTTGTGAATTTAAATTAAAACTTGTAGGTTTGTTGAAAAGTAAATTGTGATGCAAAATGAATTGAAACGCCTGTTTGCGTTGCTTAGCTCGAAGAAAGCCGCCCCTTTCGTGGATATAGCCTTGTTTATAATTATCACGTTTGCCGTGCATAAACTATGGTGGCATTATTCGGCCTTTATTTATTCGGTACCAGCCTTTCTGAATATTTCCGGCTGGCTGGCACACGAAGTGTACCTGGTAAGCGCCTGGATCAATATGCATATACTGGGTATGGATATCAGGCTGGCAGAAGGCAACACCATGATTTTCCTGAAAAACAACTATTCCATATTTATCAACGAAAGTTGTTCGGGATTCAAGCAGATGTTCCAGATACTGATTTTGTTTCTCCTTTTCCCTGGACCGTGGAAGCAAAAGACCTGGTTTATTCCGGCTTGTATTGTTGCCATGTTTTTTGTGAATGTGATCAGGGTCATCGGTTTATCCTATGCCATGATCTGGAGTCCGCAGCACTGGGATTTTATCCACCTGTGGATCATGCGCCCGTTTTACTATGTGGCCATCTTTGCCATGTGGGTGGTGTGGGTTGAGAG
>CAYNVK010000687.1:0-1705 GCA_964400395.1 uncultured Lentimicrobiaceae bacterium
GTATTTTTGCGTGTTAAGTGGTAAAAATACTAAAAAATACTTATCTTTGCTTAATAGCAGTACCGTGTTAATTCAGGTAAAAGCATTGACAAGGGTATATTTCCTGTTTCTTCAAATCAATTGGGATTTCCTAATGGCTCACTTTTACGTTAATCCATTCAGGCTATGAAAAAAATCTTGACCCTCCTTCCCTTATTGGTATGGCTTTTAAGTTTGCAGGCGTTCGGCCAGCAAAATGAACCCGATAATCCGCTTAATGTTGCCGATACTTTAACTTCCGACTTCGGCCTGTTTACCAACAGCGAGGTGCTGAACCTCACTCTGCGTTTCGATATTACGCAGTACCAGCGAAAAAAGCCTAAAAAGGAATACCTCGATGCTGTTTTAACCTACCATATCAACGAACGCGATTCGGTAAACAAAAACGTACGGCTGCGATCGAGAGGCGCAATGCGGAACGGGTACTGCAGTTTTCCTCCCATAAGCCTCAATTTTAAAAATGCCGGGTTTCAGAAAACCGATGTAGCCAAAATTGAAAAAATAAAAATGGTGACGCATTGCGAGTCGGGGAACGAGGAGTACCTTTTGAAGGAGTACCTGGTATATAAGCTATACAATGTTCTTACCGATAACAGTTTCAGGGTGCGGCTGGTAAAAGTAACCTATATAAACACCAACAAGCCCAAAAGTAAGCCCATCGAAACCTACTCGTTTTTAATCGAACCGGTTGAAATGCTTGCCGAGCGCACCCAGGCCGTAGTGGTTGAAGCAGAAAACCTGAGCCAGACAGTAATTTTCCCCGAAGTGATGAACCGTATGGCCATTTTCAATTATATGATCGGGAATACCGATTGGTCGGTGCCCAGCCAGCACAATTGCAAGGTTCTTTCGGTGATTGATATCAACAGGCCGGGCATGGGAACCATCGTTCCCTACGATTTCGATTATTCAGGGCTGGTTGATGCCGATTATGCCATCCCTTTTAGTGAATTGCCTATTAAAACTGTACGCGAAAGGCTTTATCTGGGTATCTGCCGGAGCGAGGAAGAATTTAAAACCGCTTTACAGGAATTTACAGATCACAAAGATGCTTTTTATAAAGTGATTAACGACTTTACTTTGCTCGACAAACGGGCTAAAAATGATATGATTGAATACCTTGATTCGTTTTTTGTGCAGTTCGACAGCCGGAATTCAATTGTAAACGACCTGGTAAGAGATTGTAAAAGTTTTTAAAATAAGTGTTTATGAACACTACTGTCCGGTTAAATTTTACAGAAAATCGTGCAATGTTTGATATATATCGTCCCTATGGGACTTCTGTCAACAGGGGGGTGCTTTTTATACTACCAATATTCAGTCCCTACGGGACTGCCCCGTTAGGGGCAGTATATTGGTAGAAAACAAGATGCGAAATCGAACTAAGTCCCGGTAGGGACGAGATCAAATTTAACCGGGCAAGAGTAATAATAATTGATGCTGTCAAACGAATCCATACTTTTATTCATTTATGAACACGGGCATACATTACCTGAAAAGAATACCGTACTTTCGAAACATTGGGCCGCAGCCCCAAAAACGGCGAGGTATTGCTGCAAATGCACATGCGGGTTGGCATTGGCTTTGGGAAAGTGGAACAGCCGGGTTTTGATTTAATTTGTGTGAAGCATTTTAACTGATAGATATGAAAAATAAATTACTGATT
>CAYNVK010000688.1:0-1701 GCA_964400395.1 uncultured Lentimicrobiaceae bacterium
CAGGTTAATTTTTTTTACGTTAAATACCATATAATATCAAATATCAAATAACGAATAAAGAACATTGAATAATCAATATCGAATATAGAACACTCGACATTCCACATCCGACATCCGCAATCCGACATCCACAATCCGACATCCACAATCCGACATCCGCAATCGAACATCCGAAATCCAACATCTGACATCCAACATCCGACATCCCCAATCCCCAATTTCCCCACTTCCGGTTTTTAATATAATTTAAAATGTTGGCCAATTTTCATACTTTTGTACTCTGTCGCACGTTACCATTGTGTTAATTAATGATTAAATGAAAAAAATACCGAGTGCCTTTTTTGCCTTCCTGATGTGTATTGTTGCAGTTTCATGTTCGAAAGAAGCAGGAGAAGGCGGAAATTCAACCCTTTACGGGAAAGTAATTGCCTATAACTACAATGCTGAGTTTACCCACCTCAAGGGTGTGTACCCGGCTCCCGACGAAGATGTATTTATCATATATGGCAGCGACCGCAGCTTTAGCCAGCGTATCCGTACCAACTACGACGGAGTGTACGAGTTTAAATACCTTCGACCGGGCGATTACACCATCTATGTTTATTCCAAAGACTCAACCCTTACTTTGCCGCAGGAAATTTATCCTGTTATCCGCGAAGTAACCATCGATAAAAACAAGCAATCGGTCGAGGTGCCTGATCTGAAAATATTCAGGTAGCGGATGCAAAGTCGTGGTTTTTAATTCCCTGAATTCTTCTGATGTGAAATTGTACTCATGAACAACCTTGCCATAAACTTGTCGGACTTTGCCCCAATCAGCCTTCGGGAGATGGATGATGTTAAGTTGCTAGATCGTGTTGATACCAAATTTGTAATTCACCGCGATAGCCTCGCCGGTTACCTGGAAGCCATCAGCAGTAAGTACAGGGTTTTATGTATTGATGGCCAGCTTATTCATCCTTACGAAACATTATATTTCGATACGCCCGATTTTCACCTGTACCAGATGCATCACAACGGAGTGCTGAACAGGTACAAACTTCGATGCCGCAAGTATGTGTCGTCGGGCGATTCGTTTTTCGAAATCAAAACCAAAACCAATAAAAGCCGTACCTGCAAACAACGTATCCCTGTTGCCGATATTCCCGAATACCTCGATGAACCTTTAAACCAATATATTCACGATCACACACCAAAGTTGAATGCTGAATATATACCGGCGCTTCGTGTGTATTTCGACCGGCTGACCCTGGTAAATAAGTCCGCTGGCGAGCGACTTACTTTCGATATGAACCTGAGGTACGAGTACGATGGCATTAAAAAAGAAATTCTGAACATGGTGATCGTTGAAATTAAGCAGCAAAAGTGTTCGGTATCGCCTTTCAAAGAGTTGATGAAGTTGCAGCACCAGCACCAGGCATACATGAGTAAGTATTGCATGGGGCTCACCTGTATTCACAAAGATTTGAAAATGAATAATTTTAAACGAAAAATTACCGCGCTAAACAAACAAGGATATGAAATTCACTAAACTACTGCTCGCTGTTTTGATGTTTGCCGGCATGGTATCTGCCGGTACGCCTGCAATTGCACAACAAATGCAGCCCGGGCAGACAATTACCCAGCAATCATCGCCCAATACAAACCTTGTGGCATCCGAGGCGCATGTAAAAGATAAAAATACAGATGTAGTAACTATCA
>CAYNVK010000689.1:0-1689 GCA_964400395.1 uncultured Lentimicrobiaceae bacterium
CGTAATCACTTGCGTGAAATTTCAGGTAATCGAAAGTGTTATCCTCAACTAAACCGGTTTCTTCGTCATTGCCGGGCGTATAGTTTGCAACATCAAATTTAAGGTAGCTGAAATCGGTAACCGGGGCAACTTTTACTTTTGGGGCTTCTGCATAAGTACGTTCTGCAACGGCTGTCGACTCAACAACTACCAGGTTGGCGGGAATGTACGAAAGATCATTGATCATGGCTGCGTTATTGAAATCAGTATGGCGGAGGGATGGAGTTTCGGCGAAAGTAATAAGGAGAAAAAATGCAGCGAAAGTTGATAAAAGAACAGTTGTTTTCATGGCTTTCGGTTTTTATTCTCTTTCGAGGATTTTGGTTTTAGGTGAATGATTTTGTTTGCCTATATGACGTGAGCGGTTTTAAATTGTTACAGAAAATGCTGATAATGAGATGTTAAATCGGCTAATGCCGGTAAACCATCGGTGAATGGTTTTTTTTGTCCGGGTAAATCACCACTCATTGTTTGTTGCAGTATTTATGGTTTAGTGGCTGTAAAATATTATCATGATTAGCGATGCGAATGCCACGTTTGAATCCACTGAAAAGTCAGATTTACATCAACCGAACCGGTTTTAGCTTAAATTTGGGAATTATTAGCCATTCCGTCCACATGGTTGCATTGCGCTGAAATCAGATAAAACTAACGTTATGAAAAAAATCCTTTTTATCCTCTGTATGATGGTTTCACTTTTTACGAAAGCCCAGCCCGCTGCCCCTAAAACGGCACTGCTTATTATTGATATCCAGAATTTCTATTTTGCCGGGGGATCGTCGGAACTGGTTGATCCTGTTCCTGCCTGCCTCAATGCACAGAAAATGCTGACCTATTTCAGGCAATCGGGTCAGCTGGTGATTCATATAAAACACGGCGATGGAAAAGGGGCTGAAATCCATCCCAATGTAGCTCCTGCCGATGGCGAAAAAGTAATTGTTAAAAATGAAGTAAATAGCTTTTTAAAAACTGATCTGCTCGAATACCTTCAGAAAAACCAGGTTAAAAAACTGATTTTGTGTGGTATGCAAACCAATATGTGCCTCGAAGCCGCTACCCGCGCAGCTGCTGATTTGGGATTCGAATGCGTGGTTATTCACGATGCCTGTGCCGCCAGAAACCAGGTTTTCAATGGCCGTACCGTGAGTGCCGCCGATGTTCATGCAGCAGCATTGGCAACCCTGAAAGCTTATGCATTCATTGTAAGTACCGATGCGTACCTGGAGAGCGGGAAGTAATGTGGATAGTGCTGAGTGCACAGTGCTTAGTGCTGAGTGCCCAGTGCTGAGTGTTGAGTGCTGAGTGTTTAGTGTTGAGTGCTTAGTGAATAGTGAATAGTGAATAGTGTCTCGCTGCGATACCATTTATTTTTGACAAGCTCTTACTCCTGAAACCTTTGTTGCTTCGTCGTGCCTCCTCGCAATGACCCTGAAACTTTTGAAACTCTTGAAACCACCTGAAACCCTTAAAACTTTTGTTGCTTCGTCGTACCTCCTTGCAATGTCACTTAAACCTCTTCAAAAAAAATAAAGAATAATGAACAACGAATAATGAATTACGAACACCCAACCCGCAAAATCAGAAACCCATTAACATAAAACCTCTCGTTTACAAGTCCCTTCTCCACGGAGAAGGGATTTAGGGATGAGG
>CAYNVK010000690.1:0-1685 GCA_964400395.1 uncultured Lentimicrobiaceae bacterium
TAACGCTTGTCGGGATATTTTTCAGGGGAAAAGATATGGCACTTACGTTTCCTTGGAATGTGTGATGTGGGATGTTGGATGTTGGATGTGGGATGTTGGATGTTGGATGTGGGATTGCGGATTGGGGATTTCGGATTTCGGATTGTTGATTGTAGGGTAGACCAATCGTAATTCGTAAATCGTAATTCGTAAGTCGAATGTGGGATGTATGATGTAGGATTGCAGATTGCGGATTGGGGATTGCGCTTGCCTGACGGCGTTAGCTGGCAGGGATTATGGGATAGACCAATCGTAAATCGTAAATTGTAATTCGTACTTCTTAAGTCGGATGTGGGCATGAAGATTAACCATTTACTGTTTTGCAACAAAATAAGGCTGGTATCGCACTACAAACTACCAACCCTCAATGAGCTTAAGTATAAGGCTGAATATGAAGAAACTCAAGAGTAACGATAAAAAACCGGCCCCCGGGCCTGTAAAAGCTGACCCGATTAACCGCCGTGATTTTTTTAATAAAGCATGGAAAGGCCTGGGGATACTGGCAGGCATAGAGGTAATTGCGATGTTGGGTGGATTCATGTTTTCAGGCAAACCGAAAAACAATCAGGAGAATAGACAATTGCTCGAGGCGGGTCCCGTTGATTCCTTTGCCGCAAACTCAGTGAGCGCTTTTATGGGTGGGCGATTTTTCCTGGCGCGGCAGAGCGACGGCGGATTTATTGCCCTCTCGTTGCGGTGCACACACCTGGGTTGTTCAATAGCCTGGGAAGAAGATAAAAAAGGTTTATCTGCCCGTGTCATTCCTCGGCATTCGATATCAGCGGCGAAGTGCTTAATCCGCCTGCTGCCAGGGCACTCGACTATTACCCGGTGATTATCGAAAACAATATGGTTAAAGTGGACATCGGGACCCTGGTGGAACGCAGTTCGTTTAAAAAAGATCAACTTCAATACGCATGATTACCATAACCCATCATACCTGGAAAACTGCCGGACTTATAGCCACCGTGGTAATTGTGCTTACTTTTCCGGCCTCGCTGTTGCTGAACCGAAACAACAGCCAGGCAAATAAGCCTGTTGCGGTTTTTACCGGGGGCAAAGCGTGTATCGAATGTCATCAGAAGGAATACAGGCTGTGGAAAGGTTCCGACCACGACAGTGCTATGGCTGTTGCATCCGATACTTCCGTGGTCGGAGATTTTAATAATGCCGAGTTTACTTTCAACGGCAAAACATCGAAGTTTTACAAACGCGGGAATAAATTTTATGTGTATACCGAAGGCCCCGGCGGTGTAATGAAGGAGTTTACAATTGCTTACACTTTTGGTATTCGTCCGTTGCAGCAGTACCTGGTACCTTTCGAAAACGGCAAATACCAATGCCTGCCTATTGCCTGGAATACAAAGGAAAAGAAATGGTTCCATATGGCAGCCATGGTGTATAAACCCGAAGACCTGAAGCCCGACAACTGGCTCTACTGGACCAACCAGGCACAGAACTGGAACAGCATGTGTGCCGAATGCCACTCAACCAACCTGCAGAAAAATTTCGACCTCAATACCAAATCCTATAAAACAACCTGGGTTGATATAAATGTGAACTGTGAAGCCTGTCATGGTCCGGGGTCTGCACATATCGACTGGGCCCGGCTTCCGGAAATGGGCAGGCCACAGGATATGAATGCC
>CAYNVK010000691.1:0-1668 GCA_964400395.1 uncultured Lentimicrobiaceae bacterium
AACGCCAGTCTCTCAAATAATGAAGAACCAATTTGCCTTTTTAATTCCCTGACACTCCAATTATCATGAGCCGCCTGTTTTTCGTAGAAACTTCTTGCATGATCGTCCGTAACTCCCAATAATTCTGCATAATGAGTCCATGTCAATTTTCCAGTCACTGACTGGAAAATCTGATATTTCAAATAAAATTGTCTCATCAGATAAATGTTGCTCTTGCTGAACCCTTTGCCAAATCTATTCTTTAAATCATTCGACAGATTTGTCAGCAATGAACTACCATATACAGCTTTCTCATTTCCATGTTGTTCGTACTCAACAATGTATTTCCCGATCTCCCAATTGGCTTTCAATAATTCATTATTAACTGCCTGAATTGCTCTTTGACGTGCATTTTCAATTGTATTACCAATTGAATCGACTAACATTTGATATTTCCCGCTATTTTCAATTTCTTTAATCATCGTGACTATTTCTACCAAAAATACAAAATCAAATCAAGGAAGTATATTTTTCATTCTATGAGCGATGCAGCATCACCTGGCTTGTAATAACAATACCTGGAACAAATTGCCTTGCATTACATCGCGCAATATCATTCACCTTTCCACCTTAATCTCAATTCACATCTTACACCTTACATATAAAATCGTACAACTTACCCCTTACATCTTACCTCTTACACATCCAGCCCCACTGTCATCCGGGTAAACCCGGGAATGCCTCCCCGAAATGCCTGTATAAACAAAAGTAACAAATTGATTTATTAAATGCACAATTGTGGCAAAAGCTTATCTTTGCAGCTAAGGAATAAAAAGCAAAAGGATGATCCGAACTACTGATCCCGCCACAGCGGGAGAAAACCGCATCGCTGTTGGCATTACCCATGGCGATATTAACAGCATCAGCTACGAGGTTATTATAAAAGCCTGTGCTGATCAGCGTATTACCGAACTTTACACACCCATAGTTTACGGCACCTCCAAAGCAGCATCGTACCATCGCAAGATGCTGAATATACCCGATTTCAGTTTCAATATCATCCGCTCAGCCGACCAGGCATCGCCCAAAAAGGCAAACCTGGTTAACCTTTCGGAAAAGGAAGTAAAAATAGATATAGGCGAATCGACAGTAGCTGCCGGCGAACTGGCGCTGCTATCGATTAACGCAGCAGTGGAAGACCTGAAAAAAGGCCTCATAGATGTGCTGGTTACCGCCCCGGTGAACAAGCATAATGTTCAGGATGCGGCTAAACATCCTTTTACAGGACATACCGGCTACCTGGCCGAAAAATTCGGAATCAGCTCATACCTTATGCTGATGGTTGGCGAAAACCTTCGCATTGGCGTGGTTACCGAGCACATTGCCCTGAACCAGGTTGCATCAACGCTTACTACCGAAATGATCAGCAAAAAAATCCAGATCCTGGAGGAATCGCTGCGTAAAGATTTTGGCATACGCAAACCGCGCATTGCTTTGCTTGGGCTTAACCCTCATGCCGGCGATGGCGGCCTGATCGGCAACGAAGAACAGGAAATTATAGCCCCGGCCATTAAAGCTGCCCAGCAAAAGGGCATGCTGGTATATGGCCCCTACCCTGCCGATGGCTTTTTTGCTTCATCGGGGTATAAGCAATTTGATGCCGTGCTGGCCATGTACCACGACCAGGGA
>CAYNVK010000692.1:0-1663 GCA_964400395.1 uncultured Lentimicrobiaceae bacterium
CTTTCAAAATCTTTACCCCCTCTGTCTCACCCTTTGCTTCACTTTGTTCGCAATGACCAGGGGGAGGACGTGCTAAGATAATTTTTCAACAAATAAGTGATCCAAAATCTTGCACAATCCACTCCCTCCCTGTTTTCAGGGAGGGCCGGGGTGGGTATCTTTCAAAATCTTTACACCCTCTGTCTTCCTCTTTGTTTCACTTTGTTCGCTATAACAGGCGGGATGACGCCCAAAACGTATTTTCACTTTTGATCCCCCTGGTTTTCGCAATGAAAAACATAATTATCAGTGTGTTCTGAAATATTCAGTTACGTCAGGCAATTCTGCCAGGTCGATTTCCAGTTCGGTTTTGCCATCATCAACAAAAGCGCCAATGGTAAATGAACCATACGAATAAATGTCGAGGTCGGCACAGCCATTTTCAACCTTGATAAGGCGGAACGGGGCCACGCCATAGGTATTATGCAGCGCGAACAGCACCAGTTCTCCTTCTTCGAGCGGATGGGTTGCGGGATTGGTTGAGGTGATTTTACATTTGATACGGTACAGCGAGGTGGTGAGTTCCTTAACGGTAGCTGATATCTGCCGCTCATTGTTAATGGTTTTGCCACCCCATTGCATCTTTTGCGGGTCATCAATCTTTTTGTTTACTTCCAGGCCCTGCTGCAGTTTAACTTTGGCATCCTCAATCATTTTATTGATAATTTCTTTCGAAGTGGCTTTTCCCTCGGGCCTGCCCGTAGCCAGAACGGCGTCGAAATTTTCGAGCGGAATTTTGGGCTTGTTCAGGGTGTTAGTAAGTACTTCGGTCACCTGGTTCTTCTCCTGGGTAACATTCTCAACCTTTTTTATCAATTCGTCGACAAGCATAAAATTATCAGCATTTTTATACTTGTTCGACAGTACCAGCCGCATATAGTTATAGCCGGTATATAAGGCGAATATGCCGAAATACAGCACAATGCTGGTGGTGTACACCTCGATGGACTGCTCCTTACGGCCGGATGTTTCGCGCACAAAAACCCCGATGCTTACCAGGTAGGCAGGAACTTGTTTCAGGTTTACCAGCCCAAGGCCTACAATAATTTTGGTCAGCCAGTCGGCAATTTCCACCAGGCTGTTGTTGAGCGAATAATGGCCCGTGGCGTCGTTAATCCGCTTGGGCATGCCAAACAAAGTTCCCAGGAAGAACCCCGAGGCAAAAGAAGCCAGCGCAATCAGCAATCCGATAAAAATAAACTGTGGACCTTTTGTTGCGATAAACAGGGGATAACCGATCAAACCAATAATACCAATCCCAAATCCGCCCAGGAGCGTATGGAAAATCGAGGTTTCGTAATCCCTGCCAGGTACTGTTGAAGTTTCGTTTTCGTTCTTCATCATCATGAATATTTAACAGCCTGTTATAACTTTAATGAACATGGATGATTTTTATTGACCTGCCGTGGGATTTATTTGCATAACTAACAGGTTAGCAGGTATGTAAAGATAGTGAAAAAATGGGAGAAATATTCAAAATGTTTCGATGTGAGGGGAAAATGGCGTTTGCCGGCAGGGGGCGGGGAGCTGCAAAACCGGTCTCAGCAGGATAGCATAGGAAGTGCAACTCCCCTGTAAATAGTTTTGTGTTTGCAAGCCAAACAGTTGCTGAAATGCCGTGCGG
>CAYNVK010000693.1:0-1662 GCA_964400395.1 uncultured Lentimicrobiaceae bacterium
TAAAATAATAGTGCCTGAAGAATTGTTATTTTTGAAAGGTGAAATAAAAAATATGAAAAAACTACTTGCACTGGCTTTCCTTGTATTATCTGCTGTTAGCCTGCTGGCCCAGGGAGCTAGCCCCCTGCGACTGGAAATTCCCGCACCGGCAAACAGCGATCCTTTTAACTACGTTTCTGCCGGCCCATATGGTGTTTGTGTTTTTTATCCAACCATTAACGAAAGTGGTAAGGATAGCGTAAACTGGTCGTTTGTAATGACCGATAATAAGCTGAAAGAGCAATGGTACCGGTTGGTTCCGTTGCATAAAGATGTAACTTACCTCAAGAGTTTATCGACCCGAAATGCCATTTACCTTCTTTTTCATGACACAAAGAGAAATAAGGATGGGAATATTTTTGTATTCATGGTGATTCCAAGGCTTAAGGTGATAACCGAACACCGGGCCAGCATACCCGAAAAAGCTGATGTAGTCGACTTTGATATTTCAAACGATGTTGCTTATATCGGGTACAATAACCGTAAAAATCAGCCGGGAATAATGGGCTTTTCGCTGGTAACCGGAGAGAAGAACAATTACGAAATTACTTCGGAAAAAGATGCACTGCTGCTCGATATTTCTGCTGACTCAACACAGCAAAAGCTATATGCCACATACAAAATACAGTATTCCTCGTCGAGCAACCATTTGTTTGTAAATCAATATAAGATTGCTGGTGCACTCGAAAAAACCTTCGATTTTACCGGTCAGGCCGAAAAGAAAAATTTCAATTCGGCACAATACATCCCACAAAGTGAGGGTAATGGAATAATTGCCGGAACCTATGGTTTCAACGTAACAAACACACGAAGGCAATACGATTACTACGACAATTACTACAACAGTTACTACTATAATTATTATTCACCGTATTATTATTCGCGGCAATCAAGCTACGATGCCAACGAAGACAAGACTCCTGTATCGGATGGATATTTTACAGCGGTTGTTAAAGATGGGGTCGCCGGCAAAATAAAGTATTTTAACTTCAGTGGATTTAGCAATGCATACAAATATATTACCGATCCAAGTGCTTTACGCCTCAAAAATAAGGCAACCCGCAAAAAGGAAAAGTCGGCTACCGAAGAACAGGCTGAAGAAACTTTTGATAATGAAAAAACACTGAATCTCAGGCTCATTACCCATGATATTATGATAAACAATGGTCAGTTTATTATTACATCCGAAGCTTATAATCCTGAATATCATACAAACACTCAGATGTCGTACGATTATTATGGCAGGGCATTTCCCACCTCCTACCAGGTTTTCGACGGGTTCAGGTATTCGCATGCTTTTATAGCCGGATTCGACAGCAGCGGCAATATGCTTTGGAACAATGGGATGGAAATGCGCGATATCCTGACCAAATACCTGAACCGCAAACTAAACTTTGTATTCGACAAAGATGAAATCGTGCTTTTCTATAATGCCAACAACAAAGTAGCGTCGAAGGTAATTAAAGGCAATACTATTGTTGACAATACTTCGTACACCTCGCTCGTCCCATTGCGAAATACCGACCAGCCTATTGACGAATACCTGGGTACCATTGAGCACTGGTATAGTGACTATTTTATAGCCTCCGGCTACCAAACCATCAGGAACAATTACCTGGAAAG
>CAYNVK010000694.1:0-1653 GCA_964400395.1 uncultured Lentimicrobiaceae bacterium
CTTAAGAAGTGATATGCTGCTCTTTTGCTGTTGGTCAATCAGGGTGCGGATGGTGCTGGCATCGAGGTTATAATCGAGGTTCATCCAGGGTGTAATATGCACCGAAATATCGGGTTTTATAAGTACTACTTTGTTGCAGGTATTAAAGGATTCGGCATTTACTACCGAGGTTCCTTTTTGCTGCATATAGTGTACCCGCAGGCTGAGCGTGGTTTTGGCGGCCGAAAAAAACTTGCTCGTGTATGCCTGTACGAAATGTGAAGCCGAGGTTTGTGGTATGTCCTGGCTGGTTACTATGGCCGATCCGTCGTCATTTATAAGGCTGCTGCTGGTGCTGGCCAGGTGGTTTACCGAATATGAGTAGCTGAGGATATTGAAAAATGAGATAATCTGGTTGCGGTATTCAATGCGCGACGAAACAGCCTGTGTGCGTGTGGTCGAAACCGGTACCAGGTTCTGGCTCAGGTTGCGGTAGTTTTTCATGATAAACCCGCTGTACATCTCGTTGAAATCGCTGATGCGTTCGTTGTATCCCCACGAGGCATGTGCACGCCAGAAACCGGTTATACGGTATTCAACCGACAGGCTGTTGTCGGCCAGGAAGCGCGTAAGATGCTGGTTGTATTCGGGTTTCACATCGGTAACTTCCAGCTTGTGCGTATTGAGTGAAAGGTTGCCGTAAAAAGTAAATTTGCGGGTTTTGTATTCTATATCCGTAAGCAGGTAAGCTTGTAAATGGTTGTTTTTTATATCGTTGGCATAAGCCGAATCCATTTCGGTTTCTGTAATTCCCGTATTCACATTAATACGGCTCAGCAGTTGCTGCTGCTGGTAAATGATGCCCATACGGGGTGTGACGGTAAATTTTTTAATACCCAGCACCAGTCCGGCCGAGTTATCGGTGTACAGGCGTTTTACATCTGTTTTCTGCGTTACCAGGTTGTAGGGCACACTGTCGTTCAGCTGGGCCTCAAATTGCCCCGGCCGCACGGCCAGGTTATGCGGGTGCTGGTCGTACAAAAAATACGACTGTATCTGCCAGATATGCTTCCCGATGGGGTTGAACGATTTAAGCTCATTCGAGAAACTCTGGAGCGGGTTATGCAATGCCTGCACTACCTGGCTGCCTCCGGTAGTAACCGTGCCGCCCTGGGTATCCCAGCCCGACTGTATTTTTATATCGTCGTTCAGGTAGTTCTTTTTTACATTGCGGTTAATGTTAAACTTGGCATACAGGTTTTTGTTGGTTAGCTGGTTATCGAATTGTTCCGAAAACTGAAGCGTATCCGTGGGAGTGTACATAGTGCGAATCATGCTGGTGTTCGATTGTTGTTCATCGTAAGTGAAATAAATATTTGAGCGCATTTTTACCTCTGAGCCCAGGCTTTGTAGCATGTTAAAATTCATCAGTACAATGTGGTTGTCGAGGTACCTGCTGCTGCTGATTTCGGGTGGCGAGGCAGTAAGTACATTCAGCATATTGATTTTTTCGGAAGGGCGGTCGCCGGCACGGGTAATTTCGTCGTAGGTAAGTTCGTGCAACTGTGTAGAAACATCGTTGCCCGTGTTGTTGCTTTGCAGCGAGCTAAGCACCTGGAAACTTTTGGTAAACGTCATGGGCGTAATGTTTACATCCCACAGGAAAGGGCTCAT
>CAYNVK010000695.1:0-1644 GCA_964400395.1 uncultured Lentimicrobiaceae bacterium
ATATTCTCACCGGTGCCCTGGCCGGAACGCTGCTTGGAACAGGATTTGCCCTGTTGCATGCGCATTTTAGAAGAAAGTACCTGAAATTGCAGGATTAATATCCGTAAAGCTTAGCTGTAAATTTTTCAACCTTCACCTGGTACGTGCATACTTCGCGTAAGGCAGGCTCGTTGTAGCCGAACTCGCGATCGGTATAATGTGTCATCACCTTATTCAGAAATTCTTTTTTCTGTTCCAGATCCGTAATAAATTCAACTTTACCAAAGGCAAGTACCGAACGGTATTTCATGCTGTAACTGCAGGCAACCTGCTCGCTCTGGTAGCGCAACTGGTGATCTGTGCTAAAAGCGATGCAAACATTCGGGTTGTTTTTCAGGATATCGATTTTATGGCCTTTTTGCGATGAATGAAGGAAGATAACACCATCACTATAACCAAAATTGAATGGCAACACATAGGGATGGTTATTTTCATCAACCATACTTACGTAACAAACCGGGCACTTGTTGATGATTTCGTCTATTTCTTTCTGATCGGTGATAAAGCGGTGATTCATATGTTCGGGTTAGAATTTTTAGTTTGTAATACAGCTAATCAGCCCTTTGCTTGTTTGGTTTAGGCCTGGCAATGGCTTCGAGTATCCAGGTAATTACCGAAACCAGTATTGAAAACAGCACAGCCGTAAAAAAGCTGTTCACTGCAAATCCCGAAAGCGCCGAATCGGCCAGCAGGATAATAACAGCGTTTATTACCAGCAGGAAAAGCCCAAACGTAAAGAATGTAATCGGAATGGTGAGAACCACCAGGATCGGTTTCAGGAAGGCATTCAGGAAACCCATAACCAGGGCTACCAGCACAGCTGTCGGGAATCCATCGAGGTAAACACCATCCAGGATATAGGCTCCGAAAAAGACAGCCAGTGAACTAACCAATATTTTCAGGATAAATGACATATTGCGTTGCTTGATTTAATTTGACAAATTTACAGAAAAAAGCAGATCGGTAAAATATTGCTTTTCTGCTGGAAGGTACCCAATGCGCAAGCCAAGGTCAATCGGAAACACGAACCGTAGTACATGGATATCAGAGGATAACTCAAGCCCAGCTGATTCCAGCTTGCGAACGTCACCATGTGTGATCGCTTCGCCGCGATCGTAAAAAATATTGGCTTTCAACCTTTTTACATACACAAGCGGGCCGAAGGAAAAATCAGGATAAGCAAAAGGGAACTTATAATTCAGGGCGAGGTATTGAACAGTTTCATCATTTTGAGTTATATATCCCCTCGGATAATTGATCCCGGAAGCAAAGTAGTATTTATCGCCACCGTTCCGCTGCTGCCAGTTTACATCAGCCCTTATACCATGGTGTTGCACGATCCCCGGGAAATAAAGCCGGCCGGAGACCCACATGATATTGCCAAGATCATTATCCCCGAACGGGGTATGCCTGAATCCCCAATTCACCGATTGACCCCAACGGGGAAAAAGATCTTTACCCGATTGCTTGATAAAGCGGTATGCATACAATCCGTAATCGAATGAAAATAAGGTACCGTCAAGTTTGTCGTTTTCGGGGGATGTATTGTTTGTAATATCCGTGAAGCTTGTATGCCATTTTAATTGTAATCCTTTATAGTATTTC
>CAYNVK010000696.1:0-1634 GCA_964400395.1 uncultured Lentimicrobiaceae bacterium
TGTACCGCCCCGGTTGTGCTGAACATCTGATTTTGCATAATCTCAGGAAAAGCCGGTGCTTCGTAGCCTTACTTGATCGGGTTGCAGTTATGGATGGAAAGCTTGTTGGGCACATCATATCAACTAAAGCCCGTGTTGTTGATGATGCTGGTTTTGAACATGAAGTGTTGTGTGTGGGCCCCTTATCGGTGTTGCCCGAATATCAGAAAATGGGTATAGGCTCACAGCTGATGGCCAGTTCCATCGAAATTGCGGGAAAGCTGGATTTCCTGGGAATGATACTCTTTGGTAACCCCGATTACTATTGTCGGTTTGGTTTCAGCAATGCACAGAAATACGGAATAACCACCAAAGACGGACAGAATTTTGAACCATTTATGGCACTGGAACTTACCGAGCATAGTCTGGGAAATGTGAAAGGAAAATTCTTTGAAGACCAAGCCTTTACTACAAGGGAAGAAGAATTGAGTAAATTTGAAATGTATTTTCCACGTAAAGAAAAAGGTGAACCAAAAGTGGATATCAGTCATATTTAAAAGGTTCGCACACAAAAGCAAATGCAATGAAATTAACTGATTTTGGATATACCGAAGCACTTGAAAAGGTAAGAATTGAAAATAACCTCAGCGATTTTGAAATCGGTAGGGTGGTTTTGGAACATAAGGAAAGATACATTGTGCGGACCGAAAAAGGAGAATCAGAAGCTGAGATAACCGGGAATCTGAGGTTTACGGCAAAAAGCCGGGAGGATTATCCCGCTGTTGGCGATTGGGTTGCGCTGATAGCGTATGAATCGGATTTCTCTATCATTCATAAAATACTGCCCCGGTTCTCCATTGTTTCGCGCCAGGCGGTGGGTCAGTTTGGTGAAAAACAAATAATTGCAACAAATATTGATTGTGCTTTCCTGGTTCAGGCGGTTGACAGGGATTTTAACCTCAACCGGCTCGAAAGGTACCTTACCATCTGCTATTCGTCGAAAGTAAATCCGGTGATTGTACTCACGAAAACTGATCTGATCGAGAAAACAAAAATTGATGAACTTATTGATGTCATTAAAAAACGGGTGAAAAACATTCCTGTTGTCGCCATCAGCAACTTAACTCAAAACGGGTACGAAGCGCTTACACCGCTTATCGAGAAGGGGAAAACCTATTGCATGCTCGGTTCATCGGGAGTGGGTAAATCAACCTTGCTGAATAATCTTTCCGGCAGAGCCGTGATGCGGACGGATGCCATAAGCAGTAATACCAACAAAGGCCGGCACATTACCAGCCACCGGGAATTAATTGAGCTGGAAAATGGCGGAATACTGATTGACAATCCCGGGATGAGAGAAGTAGGTATTGCCGATTCGGGAAGCGGGCTGGAGATTACTTTCGACAAAATTATTGACTTTTCCCGCACCTGTAAATTCAAAGATTGTACGCATACCAGTGAAATCGGATGTTCAGTATTAGAGGCAGTGGAATCAGGGGAAATAGACCAGGCTTCCTACGAAAACTACCTGAAAATGGAGAGAGAAAAAGCCCATTTCGAAGCTACAATTCTGGAGAAACGGAAAAAGGAAAAAGCATTCGGGAAAATTATGAAGAACTATAAAAAGGACATGAAGAGAAATGAGGAATAAGGAA
>CAYNVK010000697.1:0-1634 GCA_964400395.1 uncultured Lentimicrobiaceae bacterium
TGCTGCGAAGCTGGAAAATTTCTATCCTTTGTATCCATGTAATATTCCTCGATGCCAGTTTGCTCAGTGGTATATAAATATACGCCAAGGTCGCGGATGGTTTTATCGGCGGTAAGCTCGCCCCAGTGAATCAGCGAGGTGGCAAAAACCATGCTTTCGGAACTTGATTCCTGGTTGTTACCCTGCGGATTGCTGGCAAACCCGTCGGCCCAGCTATGTCCATGATAAGGACTGAAATTGCGCAGGTACGGAAACATTGTGTCATTCCGGTCGGGGCAGGCCGCATCGCGCACCAGCATATTTACCATGCTGCCCCATTGTGCTGCCCAGCCCGGTTCGTACTGCTCAATAAATGCTGCGGCATGAATAAAATATCCCCAATGAAAATGATGATCATTCAGGCTGCCATCCTGTCCATAACCGGCCGGATAACCAATCATTGCCGACCAGGCAGTGTTGTAATAAAACAAAAAAGCCACTTCCCCGGCCTGGGCCGTAAACCAGTTCTGCAAACGGGTTTTAATCGTGTTCAGAATTTTATCGCGGGAAGCTACATTCCCCATTTCATCGGCAATGCGGGCCGTTTGTATCAGCTGGTTCATCACCTGTCCTTCGTTGTACGAATCGGTCCAGGTAGCCAGGGTGCTGTTTTCGAGTTCTGTAATTTTAACCTTCAGCAAGGTTGGAATAAAACCTGCACTGTAATTATCCACATACGGCAGAGTAGGTAAAACTCCATGAAAGGTATTCTCGACACTAAAACTGTTGCCGGCCATGGTTTTCATCTGGCCCCGCACAGTTGCATAACTGTATTGATCAGGTATGGGCGAATCAGCCGATAAATGTGCCCATTGATGCGGGAGTATACCCAGGAGCATATTTGTTTCCGATCCTTCTTTAACGTCTGTTAGAACCGAAAAATCTGTCCTCACTTTTGCTGAGGTTTCATCATAACTATATGATGCTGTAGTTTTTACAGGAAAAACATAAGCATATTTTTTGTACTCATTGGCTACCGTGTTCACGTTAGTTGCTGTAAGTGGTATAAAAGCCAGCGACCAGTAATTTTTATCATTGAGTGTTGATGTGTAGAGCGTACCATTCTGAACCCAGGTGCTGCCAACTGGTGCATAAACTGCGAAATCAGCCCCGTTCCTGAGGTTGGTGATCACCAGCATTTCGCCCGATATGGTAACCGTGCCCGACTTTACATTCACCTGGGCCACGTCAGTTGTTTTCTTGGTAAAATACAGGAACGGCATCCCTACACCCGATGTAGCCTGGAAATTATGCGCTCCATCATTCCAATCCATGGTAACTGTCCAGTCAGAATAATCTGCAACCGTGGTTTTTGAAGCTGTCATTCCCGAAACTCCGACCGTAACGGGTTCAATATCATCAATCACACCCCAGGGAATGTATGTAACTACTAACCCGGTGTTATTTGTTTTCATCGTGAAGGGGTAGTTAAAAAGATTTGATGCCTGCCCGTTTTTAACCAGGGCGGACCACCAGTCGCTGGTTGGTACCGGCTTACCAACGGCATTGCCGCTAAGCTGAGGCGTACCCGAAGGAACGTCGTTACGTCCCGCGGCATCGGTTCCGGGGAAGGTTTTGGTGTAACTGCCACTTCC
>CAYNVK010000698.1:0-1619 GCA_964400395.1 uncultured Lentimicrobiaceae bacterium
CCGTTAAAAATATTTCTTTCTGAAACGCAGGGCTACATTTACCAGGGCAATCATAACCGGCACTTCAACCAGCGGGCCTATAACAACGGAATGTAAGGATGTGAGGATGTGCGAATACATCCTGGGTTCAGGAACATGAACAGCCGCAACCGCAGCCTTCGGGTTTTTGGGCGGTAACGGTGATACTGAAAATACCTGTTTCCCCGTTTTTGAATTTCACCAGTTTATCGGCGGTTAGATATTTCAACAGCAAATCGTCGGGCAGTTCAATTTTCTTGGCTTTTTTCACGTCAACATTTATAAAGCCTGCTTCTTTTATTATCCCCAGGTATTGATCCTGCTGCAATGCACCGGCAACACAACCGGCATACATGGCGGCATCATCCCTGAGTTCGTTGGGTAATTCGCCCTGCAGCACCACATCCGAAATACAGAAATGCCCGCCCTGCTTCAGCACCCTGTATATTTCGCTGAAAGCCTTTTGCTTATCAGGAACCAGGTTGAGCACGCAATTACTGATAACCACATCAACCACACCAAACCTTACCGGGATATTTTCGATATCGCCCAGAATAAAATCCACGTTGCTATAGCCCAGTTTTCGGGTGTTTTCGCGGGCTTTTTCAACCATAGCTTCGGTAAAATCAATACCGGCTACATAACCCTCTTCACCCACCAGAGCACGAGCCACGAAACAATCATTACCGGCACCTGAGCCCAGGTCGAGTACGGTATTACCCTGTTTTATACCGGCATATTCGGTGGGCAGTCCGCACCCCAGCCCAAGATCGGCATCGGGAACATAACCCTCCTGTTCATTGTAATTTTCGCTAAAAATTGAATAGTCCACAATGGATCCGCAGGACACAGCACCGCAGCATGAGGGCGCGTTCTGTTCCTTGGTTTGTGTTGCAATCTGGCTGTATTTCTCCTGTACTACTTTTTTAATATCTTCCATGGGTGTATTTATTTTGAGTCGTTAATAATCTTTTCTACAATTTTAACTGCATCGGCAACATAGTTTCGGCAACTGCTGTTAAAGAGATTTCGTTCAACAATGATGGCGTGTTCTTTTTCGTCGCGCATATCCAGGTTTTCGAGCAGGTGCCGGCAGGTGGTTGAACCATGAATGCGTTCAAACGCTTCGAAAAGCTGAACGGTTTTTTCGTAAGTATTTTTTTTCAATTCCTCGGCTTCATGCAGCCCCTTGCCAAATTTAAGGCCCAGTGCCATGGCAGCACCGGTTACGGCTCCGCAGGTATACTGTTGCCTTCCCATACCTCCGCCAAAGGCACAGGCCACCCTGAGCGATTCATCCTCGCTGAGTCCGAGCTCGCCGGCAAAGGAGGCCAGCACCGATTGGGCACAATTAAAACTGCCATCGAAATATTGCAGTGCCTTTACAGCACGATCCGGCAGCAGTTGTTTTTGCAGCTGTTCGTCGTAAAATTTGCGGAACCCGGCTTTTATCTCATCGCGGACACGGTAAAATTCGCTCATGATAAACTCAGGCGTTCCCTCTGCATGCGAAGGATCATCAAAACCCATATGCAGGCGATGTTTCACTTTACCTGTGAAAGCCGGACAGGATTCGTTGGCGCCACCGCAAACGGTGATTA
>CAYNVK010000699.1:0-1616 GCA_964400395.1 uncultured Lentimicrobiaceae bacterium
AGAAAACAGAAATCCTCACCGAACGCGAAACGGAAATCCTGAAACTGATTGCCGCAGGTTTTTCGAATAAGGAAGTTGGCGACAAATTGTTTATCAGTCACCGCACGGTAGATACGCACCGCACCAACCTTATGAAAAAGCTCAGCGTAAACAATATTGCAGGCCTGATTAGCTATGCTATAAAGAACGGGATTGTCTGAAACGCCAAACCTTCCTCAGGTTCCGGTCATTTCATATTTACTTCAAAACCTCCACTGATAGTCTGCTGAAACAGGTTCAGCAAGGCAAAACCCGCCTGTTTTTTCTTCAATATACGGTAAAAGTCGTAGCGAAATACGATGAATCTCGTATTTTCGACAGGCACAGCACGCACTAATTTTGGCGATGTAATTGCTTACACCTCTTTTTTAAAACATTCTTCTGGAAGAAATAAAGATCTTCACAGAGTTTCCGGTCAGGTCTCCATTCACGGCAGTGTCTTGAGGTAATAAGCAATTACAACCTGGCCGGAGCTCTGTGTTTTTTTATTTGCCTTAACCTGCACAGATTCCGGAAAAGTAACACCTGAAAATCATCCCGGGAATATTCAGGCCATCTTTCCCGATAAACCGGAAAAAGAAATGACCCCGAAAAATTAATAAATGAAGCGTATGAAAAAGAGCCTCTATTTCGCATTAATGCTGTTATTTATAACTGCCACCGGATATACACAAAGCAAAAACCTGTCCGTGAAATTCAACACGGGAATGTCATTTTCGAAACCCGGCGGCGATTTGGGCGAAGTGGCCACCAAAGGGAAAGCCATGCAGTTGTTTGCTACTGCCGAAGCCGGCTATCATGTAAGTTACTCAAAGAATACCCATTTCGGGGTAAAAGTAGCCGGAGTTGCAGGCATTGATTATGCTAACTTTTTAGCCAATGACCGCTCAACAGAACTAAAAGTATCAGCTCCTAATCTCCGGGCACGAATATATCCTTTTGCCAACAATGGCAATTGGGACGAAGAACTGGAAAAAGTGCTGCCCGAAGGATTGCCATTCCTGATCGAAATACCAGTTTGGATCGGAATTTATACTTGTTTCAACAGTCTGCATTTCGACTATGGCGTTGGCTTTGGTAAAATCCTGGAAACCGACTATGCCGAAACCGGCTTTCAGGACCAAACGGTAAACCGCACCATGAAATTCTTTGGCTGGGGCGTTCAGCCCCAGATTTACCATTCTGAATCTGGCAAATGGATTGTGAATGCTGTTTTTGATTTTGGAAAATATTCGTGGACAAACGCCAACCAGGGAATATCATCCTTTAAGAGCAATCATGTGGGCTTTGGCGTTCAGTATAACTTTTAAATTGTAATAATTATGAAAAAACTAAAAATCATAATTGCGCTTTCAGCCTTGATATTACTGGTTTCCTGCACCAAGCCGGAGGATGAAGATGCAGGTGGTACAACAAGTGGAACCATAGCTCAGGAAATAAATCCTGCCAAAAGTTTTTATGCTTCAGTCGGGGCGACTTTTAAGTTCAGGTTGTACCATTTCCCGCCAACCGAGGGCGAAACAGGAAATAACAACAACCATGCTGCCTACATCGACAAAATAATTGACGATAACGGA
>CAYNVK010000700.1:0-1612 GCA_964400395.1 uncultured Lentimicrobiaceae bacterium
ATGTCCCGTCGACAATTGCCTTTTTTTGAAAATGTAACCATTATTGATGCCGGAGCCGAAGGTAAAGCCGTTGCCAGGGTAAACGAACTGGTGGTGTTTGTGCCCTTTTGCGTTCCTGGTGATGTGGTTGATATCCAGGTTATATCCAAAAGAAAAAGTTACTGCGAAGGCAAAGCCATAAAGTTCCATCATTACAGCGAGTTGCGGGTAGAGCCGTTTTGCGGACATTTCGGAACCTGCGGAGGTTGTCGCTGGCAAAACCTTTCGTACGATCAGCAATTAAAATACAAACAAAAACAAGTCGACGACCATTTTACCCGCATCGGGAAATTCAGTTACCCGGCTATAAAGCCAATACTGGCATCACCGCTTACCACCTTATACAGGAATAAACTCGAATATACTTTTTCCGACAGGCGCTGGCTGAATGCTGATGATATGGCCCTGCCTGAAGACCAGCGGCAGACGAAAGGCCTCGGATTTCATATTCCCACGCTTTTCGACCGTGTGCTCGATATCAGCCATTGTTACCATCAGCCTGAGCCATCAAATGCCATCAGGCTGGCAGTGCGCGATTTTACTATGCAGAAAGGCTGGCCTTTCTATAATCCGCGCAGTCATGAAGGGTTTATGCGTAACCTGCTTATCCGCAATACATTATCAGGCAACTGGATGGTTATCGTGGTTTTCGCATACGAGGCACCCGATGAGATAAAATCACTTATGGATTTTCTGGCTGACAGGTTCCCGGAAATAACTTCGCTCATTTATGTGGTGAACGAAAAACACAACGATGTAATAACCGACCAGGAAATGAGACTCTGGAAAGGCGATCCATACATTACTGAAACCATGGATGCACCTGTGGCCGGTGGCAGGCAACTGCAATTCAGGATAGGGCCGGTGTCGTTTTACCAGACCAACCCGCTGCAGGCTTACAATCTCTATAAAACAGCTTTCGACTTCGCCGGTTTTAAAGGCGATGAACTCGTTTATGACTTGTATTGCGGAACCGGTACAATTACCAATTTTGTGGCACCCTATTTGGATAAAGCGGTAGGAGTGGAGTATGTACCCTCAGCCATTGATGATGCGCACATAAATTCGGAATTAAACGATATTCACAACACGGTTTTTTATGCCGGCGATCTCGCAAAAGTGCTCGATGAAGAATTTGTGAAGCAAAACGGCAGGCCCGACGTAATTATTACCGATCCGCCACGCTCAGGGATGCACGAAAATGTAGTACGCCAAATACTGCAGATTGCTCCCCTAAAAGTGGTTTATGTTAGCTGTAATCCGGCCACACAGGCACGGGATATTGCCCTGATGATGGAAAAGTACGAAGTATCTGCGGTTCAGCCGGTGGATATGTTCCCTCACACGCATCATGTTGAAAATGTGGTATTGCTTACGCTCAGGGCATAGCAGGGCGGAAGTTCATGATCCGGTTTTGTAAAGCATCAATGTCAGGGTCAGTTCCGTCGATAGTCATCTGCGCCTGCCGGTAATATTTTTCGCGCGTTCCCAGGTGTGTTGTAATCTTTTGCAGAATGTCGTCACCATTCATTTGCTGGAACAATGGCCTTTTGTGTGCATGTGGCCCGATGCG
>CAYNVK010000701.1:0-1606 GCA_964400395.1 uncultured Lentimicrobiaceae bacterium
GCGAAAGGCTCTGGTACTCGTGTGAGTAAATAAAAATTGCGACAAACATGGCCCCTGAAGCAAATATCCGGTAAGTAATGGTTTTTAAGAGGCTCCGTTGCGGACTGTCGCGGAATACGACTTCTGCTTCCGGGTTTTGCGATTGAGTATTTATTGTTTTATTCATGCTTTATAATTGAGCTACACAGATTTAATTTCCGGGTGGTTACTTTTTTAATACCTGAAATGAGCTTTTGCTGCCTCCAGCAGTAGCGGATGCAAAACGGTATTTGAAGCCAGCAGTTCGGCGCCGAAAATATAATCATTCCCGCCTTTCAAATCGGTGATGGTTCCTCCGGCTTCCTTTACAATCACGATGCCGGCTGCCACATCCCAGGCATGAAGCCCGTATTCGTAAAATCCTTCAACACGGCCACAGGCGGTATAAGCCAGGTCAACTGCAGCCGAACCCAGCCTTCGTAAACCTGAGGTATGGCGTGCAAAATAGGTGAAAAGTTCAATGTACCCTTCCAGTTTGCCATAATCGTAGTATGGAAAACCGGTGGCCAGCAATGCGTTTTTCATTTCGTGCTGCTCCGAAACATGGATCTTTTTTCCATTCAGATAAGCCCCGCCATCTTTCCAGGCATAGAAACACTCGTCGAGGTTAGGCTCATAAATTACACCGCAAACAATTTCATTGTCAGCCATCAGGCCAATGCTGACCGAAAATAAGGGAATATGATGCAGAAAATTGGTGGTGCCATCGAGCGGATCAACAATCCAGTCGTATTTTTTGCCACGCTGTGTTGCGGTTTTTTCCTCGGTAATAAAGCCTGCTTCGGGCAATATTTCAGCCAGCCGCTTCACAATACGGGCTTCAGCAGTTTTATCCACATAACTTACAAAATCGTGCAGTCCTTTTACTTCAATGTCTGCCGACTTAACATTGTTAACTTCTCCGAGTAAAAATTTCCCGGTTTCTCTGGCCAGGTCAATTACCTTCAGGGTGATGCTTTGATAGTCCATTTTTATTTATTTTATGCTTTTCGAGGGAGGTGGATGGCTTGAAACCTTTTTTCATGCCGAATCAAAATTACTTACAATATTGTTGCCGACAGGCGTAAGCAACGTGTTTTTGATGTATTACCTGGTTTTATACCGAAACCCAGCGTGTTATTGTCCTGTTTGCTGTGGTGGAACTGTTGGCTCTTTTTCAACGAACCCAGCCCGGTAACTTTTTTGAAAGTAAATAATCACAATCACCCCGATCATGATCAGCAATGCCGAAATTACTTCGGCCTGGCTTAGCTTCATGCCCGACACATTGTATTTGGGGTTTACACGGATTTTTTCGATGAAAAATCGTTCGATCCCGTTCAGTACCATGAATATGCCAAAGAGCACTACCGGTGCTTTAGTACGTATCCGCACGAACCAAATGAATCCAAAGGAACCAAATGAAATTAATGATTCGTATAACGATGTGGGAAACACCGGCTGTGCCAGTTGCCTGCAATGTGGCCCGATGCACCCGGCAATGTGCATACCCTGGTTGGCTATATTATGCGGAAAATTGTAAGCCCACATCCAGTCGGGGAGCCATGCCAGTACGTGGGGTTGAGTG
>CAYNVK010000702.1:0-1603 GCA_964400395.1 uncultured Lentimicrobiaceae bacterium
ACATCTGCAGCAATCGCCGGGGGAATTTCCGGATCAACCTTTTACACCGATTGTTATCCGCCTGATAAATCAAAAAGGAAGCAGCAAACAGAACTAATTAACTAAATAGCAGAAATTAAATATCGAAAACATGAATACACGATTCTTAATCTGGGTGACTTTTGTAGCCGTATTGGGCGGGCTACTGTTTGGATTAAACATGGCCGGAATTTCGGGCGCCGTCGACGGGATTAAAAGCGATTTCGCACTTACCGACAGCGGTTTGGGAACTGTGGCCGCCTTGCTCACCATAGGCTGCCTGATCGGAGCCTTATTTACAGGTAACTTCACCGAAAAGTACGGGCGCAAAAAGGTGATGATTGCAACAGCTGTATTGTACATTATATCAGCTTTAGGTTGCGCATTTGCAGGCTCATCATTAATACTTATTG
The DNA here is from genome assembly GCA_964400395.1 of uncultured Lentimicrobiaceae bacterium. Lineage (GTDB taxonomy): Bacteria > Bacteroidota > Bacteroidia > Bacteroidales > UBA4417 > UBA4417. Next base: position 432 of record CAYNVK010000702.1, read on the forward strand.
CATTTCGCCTGCTTTCGGGCCTGGCAGTGGGTGCTACTTCGGTGGTTGCGCCCATGTATATTTCGGAAATTGCTCCTGCAAAAAAACGCGGACGCCTGGTTTCATTCAACCAGTTTGCCATCACCATCGGAATTGTAGTAGCCTACATATTCGATTACCTGCTGGTGAATACCGGCGAAAACAACTGGCGTTACATGCTTGCAGTACCGGCCATCTTCGGGGTATTTTACCTGGTTTTTCTTTTGCTTGATTTCCCCGAAAGCCCTCGCTGGCTTTTTGCTCACGGACGTAATGAGGAAGCTGAAAAAATCCTGGTAAAACTGGGTGGACAAAAACTGGTGGATGAAGAATTGCCAGAAATGAAATTTGCTTTGGCCGCTGAGCAGAAAAAGGAGAAAATGTCGGTTGGCGAACTGTTTAAAGGCAAAACTGGCAAAATTGTGCTCATCGGTACCCTGATTGCAGCTTTTCAGCAGGTGACCGGTATAAACGCGGTGATTATGTTTGCTCCTGATATTTTCCAGGCAGCCGGCGCAGCCAAGGTGGATTCGTTAATGCTGGCCATGATCGTGGGTACAGTAAACTTCCTTGCTACCATACTGGCTTTGTGGCTGGTTGATAAGAGCGGGCGTAAAACTTTACTGCTGTGGGGCGCCGTGGGCATGGCTGCTTCACTTGCCTATCTTACTGTTGAATTTGCAAAAGCAGGACAAAACGGAACCGGCGTTTTAATAGCCATGCTGGTTTACATCGCATTTTTTGCAGCCTCGTTTGCCCCGGTAATGTGGGTAATCATCTCCGAAATTTATCCTAACCGCATCAAAGGTGTGGCCATGTCGTTTTCAACGGCTGTAAGCTGGCTCTGCACCTTCCTCACCGTGTATTTCGCACCGGTAATCCATGGCACTTTAGGCTTGCAATACCTGTTCGGCATCTTCGGATTTTTCAGTGTGGTTGCCTGGATTTTTGTAAAAATATGGATACCCGAAACCAAAGGCAAAGCGCTTGAAACGATTCATGCCGAACTACTGGGTAAGGGATAGTGGGAAGAAAGGCTGGAAGTCGGATGTGGGATGTAGGATGTAGGATGTAGGATGTGGGATGTGGGATGTGCGATGTGGGATGTGCGATGGCGGATGTGGGAAGGAAGATGCAGAATACAAGGGGACTTA
>CAYNVK010000703.1:0-1598 GCA_964400395.1 uncultured Lentimicrobiaceae bacterium
TACCTTCGCTTTGAATTACAGCTTTTACGGCTTCGGCCATCAGGTGCATGCTGTGCGATGCTGACAGCACTTCGCTGCTGCCGTGCCCGGGTAAATCAATGGCAAATACAGTAAAATCATTGAGCAACTGTGCCGAAAATCCATCCCAGATGGAACATGACTCGAGGAAGCCATGAAGCAGCACCAGGGCAGGCCCTGATCCATCGCGCCGGTAGGCAATATTTTTACCGTTGAACTGTATGATTTTTTTCACAGAAATATCTTGAGTCGGAAACCGGGCACTACCCTGCCTTTGGCACAGAACAGAGCCAAGGTTTGTTTGGGTTATAACTTTTCGGCCATGGTTTGTTCAACCTCGGCAACGGTTTTGGGAATAGGTTTGCCCAGCACACGGCTGCCATCAGCGGTAACAAGTATATCGTCTTCAATCCTGATTCCGCCGAAATGGCGATATTCTTCAATTTTGTCGTAGTTGAGGAATTGCTGGTATTTCTTTTCAGCTTTCCACATATCGATCAGTTCGGGAATGAAATAAATGCCGGGTTCGTTGGTGACTACAAAACCTGGCTGCAACCTGCGACCCAGGCGCAAATAAGCAGTGCCAAACTGGCTACTGGGTTGAATTTCGTTATCGTAGCCCACATGAATCTGCCCAAGGCCTTCCATATCGTGAACATCCATCCCGAGCATGTGCCCAAGCCCATGTGGGAAAAACAAGGCATGAGCGCCTTCGGCAACAGCCTCTTTAACGTCACCTTTCATCAGTCCCAGGCCTTTTAAACCGGCGGCAATGGTTTCGGCGGCAATGGTATGGCATTCCTTATAAAAAACACCCGGTTTTGTGGCAGCAATTCCATTGAAGTTTGCCTGCAGCACAATCTCGTAAATTTCGCGTTGTTTCTGGCTGAATTTTCCGCCTACAGGAACCGTGCGGGTAATATCGCTGGCGTAATTGAGCGAGGTTTCGCTACCAGCATCCATTACCATCATACGGCCTTCCTGCAAAATATTTTCGTGGTGATGATTGTGCAGTATCTGCCCGTTGATGCTGAGAATGATAGGAAATGAAACCGGCCTGCCATGGGCAATGGATATTCCTTCCATGGCGCCCACAATTTCCTGTTCTTTACGACCGGGGTGTGCCATGCGCATGCCGGTTGTAAACATATGCCAGGCTGTTTCGATGGCTTTTTCTATTTCAGCCACTTCGATATCGGCCTTTATGGACCGCAGTTTAACAATGGCTTCGATGAGCGGCAGAGATGCATAATCGCGTAGGCGTAACGGGTTCAGGCCAAGAAGGCTGCTCAGTTGCATTGTGGTTTCGGCGCGGTATGCCGGTGCAAAATGAACGGGCCTGCGTTTCAGGATGGCATTGTTAAGAAATACACCCAGTTCGCTAAGCGAGGCTGTATTTTTAACCCCGACTTTTGCGGCCAGGTCAATAACTTTTGGCTGGGGACCCATCCAGATAATATCATCAATTTCGAAGTCATTACCGAAGATGTAGTCTGTTCCGTTATCAACATCCATTATGCCCACGAAATCAGGATTTTCGAGCCCGAAAAAATAGGAGAAGTTGCTGTCCTGGCGGAAGG
>CAYNVK010000704.1:0-1596 GCA_964400395.1 uncultured Lentimicrobiaceae bacterium
GTCGGTTTGAGGTTCAAACGATAGCCCCCAAAGCGCAATAGTTTTTCCTTTCAGGTCGCCGTTAAAATGTTTGAGCACCTTGTGGTACATCACTGATTTCTGGTCGTCGTTTACATCCTCCACAGCCTGAAGCACACGCAGTTTATAGTTGTAATCGGCCGCAGTATGGATTAAGGCTTTTACATCTTTGGGGAAACACGAACCGCCATAACCGATACCGGGATAAATAAACTTATTGCCGATACGCGAATCGGATCCAATGCCTTTACGCACCATATTAATATCGGCGCCAACAATTTCGCAGAGGTTGGCGATATCGTTCATAAAGCTGATTTTGGTTGCCAGCATTGAGTTGGCTGCATATTTGGTCATTTCGGCAGAGGTAATATCCATGAAAATAACCGGATGACCGTTGAGGGTAAAAGGTTTGTACAAACTCTTCATAAGTTCTTCGGCCCTGGGCGAATCGAGCCCGACTACAATTCGGTCGGGTTTCAGGAAATCGTCGACAGCGGCACCTTCTTTCAGAAATTCGGGGTTCGAGGCTACATCGAACGGGATGTCAACACCGCGTTTGTCAAGCTCTTCCTGAACAGCCTTTTTCACTTTCATGGCTGTGCCAACAGGTACGGTACTTTTGGTAACAATAAGCAGGTAATCGTTCATGTTCCTTCCGCAATCGCGTGCCACGCTCAGAACATATTGCAGGTCGGCGCTGCCATCTTCGTCAGGCGGTGTTCCAACCGCGCTAAAAAGCACTTCGCAGTCAACGAGCGCTTCGGCCATAATGGTAGTAAACTGAAGCCGGCCTTTTTTCATGTTCCGGTGAACCATTTCCTCGAGGCCAGGCTCATAAATGGGGATGATACCATTTTTCAGGTTCTCGATTTTTTTGGCATCAATATCCACACAGGTAACATCAATACCTACTTCGGCAAAACAGGTTCCGGTAACCAGGCCGACATATCCACTACCAACAATTGCAACTTTCATGTTTAAAAGACTTTAATTTGTACTAAGGTATAATTTATTTTTTATGATCCAGTATCCGATTTGTAATACTCCCACCCCGGCTTCCTAACCAGCATGTGCAGTGCGTTACGGGTGTTGACCTTGCTTTCTCCCTGCAATTACAGGCACGCAAACACATTTGCAGAAGTACAATCGCAAAAGTAACCCGAAATTTGATCCAGAACTATAGTTCAAATCGTATTTTGGCTGTAGATAGGTTCACAGAAACGTTGTAGTGTTTATGCATGACTGCTTGTAGATTAATTTACTACATCTGTTTTTATGATGCTGATTTTCTGAAATATAACCAATTAATTACAGTTCGTATATCACTGCGACAGCCATGTTTTTCAATCTGTTTGCCGGCGCAAGTTTCAGTGTTTTTACTCCAAAGTTTCTTTTTCAAATACAATGGCTTTTAACATACACATAAACAGGTAATTGTTTTCGAATGCCTGATTCTGACCAAAATCATAGCTAAAAAATTACTACTGTCCGGTTAAATTTTACATAAAATCCTACCATATTTAATATATCTCGTCCCTACGGGACTTCTGTAAATAGGTGGTTGCTTTATATTCTACC
>CAYNVK010000705.1:0-1592 GCA_964400395.1 uncultured Lentimicrobiaceae bacterium
GGCTACATAATCAAAAAAATCATTTGCCATGATCAGGAACCTAATTCTTACCTTGTTGCTCTTGTGCATTGCTGGACCGGGGTTAAAAGCTCAGGTAACTTTTGTAGTGGAATCGTTGCCTGCCAATACACCCGCGCAGGACAACCTTTACATTGCAGGCGACTTCTCCGCCTGGGATCCCGGTTCAGTGCAATTTGTAATGCATAAAAATGAACAGGGGAAATGGAGCATTACCTTACCTGCACAATCTGCCGGAACGGTTATTAATTACAAATTCACTAGGGGCACGTGGGCCACAGTCGAAAAAGGGGCTGCCGGCGAGGAAATCGGCAACCGAAGCTACACCTTTGGCAGTACCAGCCAGGTGAGCATTACTATTTATAACTGGGCCGATTTGGGTAGCAGCAGTACTTCAACCGCGGCAGCCAACGTAAAAATAATGAGCAGCAATTTCGACATGCCCCAATTGAACCGAACGCGTAAAATCTGGATTTACCTGCCACCGGCATACGAAACCTCCGGGATTGCTTACCCTGTGCTGTATATGCACGACGGGCAAAACCTGTTCGACAACCAAACTTCGTTTGCGGGTGAATGGAAAGTGGACGAAGCGCTGAACAGCCTGGCAACGCAAGGAAAAAAAGTTCCTATAGTAATTGGCATTGAGAACGGGGGAAATTACCGCATCGGCGAATATACACCCTGGTTAAATCCCGACTATGGCGGAGGCGACGGCGAAAAGTACCTGCAGTTCATTGTCGAAACACTCAAACCCTATGTGGACCAGCACTACCGCACGCTTCCCGACCGCGAAAACACGGGCATCATGGGCAGTTCGCTCGGTGGCTTGATTTCGCATTTCGGTGCCCTTAAGTACCAGTCGGTATTTGGCAAAGCCGGCATATTTTCGCCTTCCTACTGGTTTTCCGACACTGTTTGGAAATTTACCCACGATGCTGGTAAACAAAATGATATGCGCATTTATCAGCTATGTGGCACCGACGAAAGCAGCGAAGTTGATGTTCCCGGCGATATGTACCGCATGAACGATTCATTAGTAAAACTCGGCTTTGCGCAGGAAAATATATCCAACAAAGTAGTCGACGGCGGCCAGCATAACGAAAAACTCTGGAGCGAAGCTTTTAGCGAAGCATACCAATGGCTGTTCAACGATTACATCACTTCTGTTGCCGATCCTGTTCAGGATGTGGGGATTACCTGTTATCCAAACCCTGTTACAAACGAGCTTACTTTTAAATCAACCCGAAAAATTCATTTCGATACACTGGTAATTATGGATATTAACGGCAAGGTGGTAAAAAGCATCAAAGCTCCCGCAAACAATAAATTGGATGTTCGCAACCTTAAATCTGGATCTTATATTTTGAGATGCACGGCCGGGGATGTCCGCCTTGAAGGAAAATTTATCAAAAAATAACTGTTTTAAATACTGTGAAACTGTCTAAATTTTAAAATCAACTAGTTTTAGTGGATTTCAGCTTGTTCATCTGTCAGGCTGAGCTAAGTCGAAGCCTAGCTAAATCAACTAATATTGCTCATTTTTGAGTTAAACAAGTGCATTTCGACTTCGC
>CAYNVK010000706.1:0-1592 GCA_964400395.1 uncultured Lentimicrobiaceae bacterium
AGCTGCACATCAGTTGCTGGCCTAAGCAGATGCCAAGTGTAGGCTGTTTCAGGGATTTGATCAGGCTATCCAAATGGTGTTTTTTCAGGTATTCCATGGCGGAACTGGCTTCGCCAACTCCCGGGAATATTACTTTTTCGGCTTTTCTGATGGTTTCTTCATCATCGGTAACCATGCATTCATAGCCCAAACGGTTCAAAGCATTTTCAACCGATTTTATATTCCCCGCATTATATTTTATAATAGCGATCATAGCGTTCCCTTCGTACTTGGTATAGAAAAATTCCCCGTTTTACTTACAGCCATACGGATAGCTTTCGCAAATGCTTTGAAAATGGCTTCGATCTTGTGATGTTCGTTGGTGCCTTCGGCCTTGATATTCAGGTTGCATTTGGCATTGTCGCTGAATGATTTAAAGAAGTGAAAGAACATTTCGGCAGGCATTTCACCGATTTTTTCACGCTTAAATTCTGCTTCCCACACCAGCCAGGGTCGACCGCCAAAATCAATAGCCACCTGGGCCAGGCAATCGTCCATAGGCAACAAAAAGCCATAGCGTTCAATTCCTTTTTTGCTTCCCAGTGCTTTTACAAATGCTTCACCAAGGGCAATGGCTACATCTTCAATTGTGTGGTGTTCATCAATATGCAGATCGCCTTTTACCTGAATATTCAAGTCCATATTTCCATGCCTGGAAATCTGCTCCAGCATATGGTCGAAAAATCCCAGACCGGTTGAAATCGCACTTTTACCCGATCCATCCAGGTTAAGTTCAATTTCGATATTGGTTTCGGATGTTTTACGGACAACCTTGGCTTTTCTCGGTTCCGATTTCAGAAGCTGATAAATATCGGCCCAGTTTGTTGTGTTTAAAACAGCATCTTCACAAGCTTCAGTTCCCATGTAAATGGCTTTGCATCCCAGGTTTTTAGCCAGTTGCACATCCGTTAAACGATCACCAATTACAAATGATTCGGCGAGCTTGAAATTGCCTTTGATATAGTGTGTTAATAAAGCGGTTCCTGGTTTCCGGGTCGGGAGGTTTTCGTGTGGAAACGACTTGTCGATCACTATCTCTGAAAACTGAATCCCTTCGTTTTTAAAGGCCTGTATTATTTTGTTCTGAGCCGGCCAGAACGTTTCTTCAGGGAAAGATGCTGTGCCAAGTCCATCTTGGTTGGTAACCATCACCAATTCGTAATCCAGCTCCTTGGCTATCCGCGAAAGCCATTGGAAAACGCCCGGGTAAAACTCCAGCTTTTCGAGGCTGTCGAGCTGAAAATCAATGGGTGGTTCTATCACCAGGGTGCCATCGCGATCTATAAAAAGTACTTTGTTCATTGTTAAAATTTTGTTTATTTGGCTGGAAGTCGGAAGTCGGAAGACCGAAGTTTCGAAGTCGGAAGTTTCGGGTTATCGACCACTTACATCTTACACCTTACTTCCGTCTTCCGACTCCTGTCTTCCGACCTTTTTCATCGCCTCAATCAGCGCCAAATTCTCCTCGGGACTTCCAACGGTAATGCGTATGCAATTGTTAACCTGCGTATGGCGGTTCCGGGTAATTACTTTGAGGTTTACCAGTTCGTTAT
>CAYNVK010000707.1:0-1591 GCA_964400395.1 uncultured Lentimicrobiaceae bacterium
AGAAATTCAACCGAAACCAAACCACCGTTTTTCCCGGGTAATATTTCCTGCTCATGATCATGGTAAATCGATTGAAATTCGCTGCTCAGCTGTCCTGATATAAACGAAAAGAATTCATTGTTAAATTGTATGATTGCAGGCCGGGAGCGGAAATTACTTTTCAGGACCTGCGGATCATAATTAGCCTTTAGCGCACGTTCGGTTTCCCCGAAAACTTCCTTTTCATAATGACCGGGTAAAGCAGGCAGAGCCATAAACTGCTCAACCTGACCATTGCGAAAACGGTAAATCGCCTGTTTGCCATCACCAACCACCAGGTTAAAACGATCGTATGCCAGCGAATCACCGATTAACGGCAACAGATTTTTCCACTGCAGTTCCGATGTGTCCTGAAACTCATCCACCAGGTAGTTGTGGTATTTTTCGCCAATGCGTTCGTATATGAACGGGACGGGCTCCTGCAAAATGATGTCGGTAATCCGCTTATTGAATTCCGAAATATGAAGCACTTTCTTTTCGCGGCTCAGGGTACTGATCTCTTTTTCCATAGCGCTGAGCAGCCCCATCTGAAAAATATTTTTTTCAATCATCCCAAGCAGCGAGTATCGTGCAAAGCCTTTTTCCATCAGGGCTTCCACCTGGTGATAGATATCAGCCAGCTGGTCTTTTATGGAGTTAATTCCCGAAACCTGTTGCGGATCGGCCTTCGCGGCTATCCATTTATTATCGTTTATGGTTGAAGTTACGTAGGAGTTAGGGGTATCAAGATTTCCGGAGGCCAGTTTAAAAAAATACCCGCCAATGCCGCTGGTGCCTCTCGAAAACGAAGCATTATCGATACCATGGTCAGTTATAAGTTTTTTGGCTGTTTGTGCCAGCTTAACAATCTGCGCTTCGAAACTTTTGCAGCTGCTCCTTATTGCGGAAGCCATTTCGAGGATGCGCGCAGCCGGTATTTCGTGCAGTTTGCTGATAAAATGCTGGTTGCCTTCCGAAAAAAGGAAGCCTGCTGTTTTTTTTATATCCGCTTCAATCTGCCAGCTTTTCTCATCATCGGTACGTGCTTCTGTAAAATCAATCAGCAAACGGGTCAGATCCTGATCAATGCCTGCCTTACTGATTAGCTGGTCAGCAGCTTCGTCGAGCATAAGGTCACGGTCCATTTCTATTTCGAAATCAACAGGCAGGTGCAGGTCGTGGGCAAAAGTGCGGATGATACGCGACACAAAACTATCGATGGTTCGCACCGAGAAATCGTCGTATTCGTGAAGGATGCGTGTAAGTACCGATTGAGCGCGCGTGGCAATTTCAGGGGCTTGCAGCCCGGTAATTTTCACCAGGTCGGGAAGCATAAATTTAACAACGGAGCCTCCGGCATAGGTTTCGGGTTCAGCCAGCTGCACCAGGCCCTGCACTATGCGTTGCTTCATTTCGTTGGCTGCTTTGTTGGTAAACGTAATAGCCAGGATATGCCTGAAATAAGCCGGCGACTGCAAAGCAAGGGCAATATATTCGCGCACCAGGGTATAGGTTTTACCCGACCCGGCTGATGATTTGTAAACTGAAAATTTCCTGTTTGTATTCACCTTGC
>CAYNVK010000708.1:0-1589 GCA_964400395.1 uncultured Lentimicrobiaceae bacterium
ACCCCATCAGGCATTTTTTCGACCAGGTTCCTGTAAATGCTCTCCTTTTCCTGTAAGGCTGCTTCGGACAATTTGCGGGCCGAAACATCAACCATTACACCATGAAGCATGGGTTTGTCATTTTCAGTAACAGTGGACACAACATCATGTAGCCAGACGATATGACCATCAGCAGCTATCATCCGGTATTCGAAATCATACGGCGATAACTCACGGGATTTAGTAGTACACAGGTTTAAGGCCCAGTCTTTATCATCAGGGTGTATGTGGTTTGCCCAGAAACCAGGTTCAGCAATCCATTGTTCAACCGGGTAACCCAGAATCCGTTCGGCCTGGCTGCTTACAAAGGAGAACTGTAAGGTTTCGGTATCGGCGATCCATACAATGCCGTCGATATTGTTAATCAGGCTCTCGTACTGACGATTGGTTAGCGATAAAGCTTCTTCGGCCAGCTTGCGTCCGGTAATATCATTGTAGGAGGCAAGCATGTGATGGATCGACTTGTCGTCATTTCGGACACAAACTACCGAAAGGGTTACATATAGTATACTTCCGTCGCTGCGGATAAACCTTTTGTCAATTTCATAGCCATCAATTTCTCCATCAACCACTTTCTGGAACAATTCATTGTCAGCCTGAAGATCGTCGGGATGGGTAAACTCAGCCCATGAATGCCCTATTAATGCATCCTTTGCGTAATTGAGCATCAGGCAGAGCTTCTGATTTACTTCTATCCAGTTTTTATCGGGCCCGGTTACACTGGTACCAACAGCCCCCGCATCGAAATACGACTGGAATTCCTTCCGGCTTTTATGCAGCGCTTCTTCCGTTTGTTTTTTGGCTGTAACATCACGAAGTATCCCAACCGCATAATGCCCATCAGGAAAACTGATACCCGATAACGATACTTCAACAATTACATCCCTGCCATCCTTATGCATGGCTGTCAGTTCTATGATTTCGCCGGAACTTGCGAGCATGCCTGTGCGGATGAAATTTTCGACCCCGGGCATAAAATCCTGATTTTTATGAATTGGAGATAGTAACTGGTGAAGATTTTTACCAACCATCTCCTCATAGGTATACCCGAAGATTCTCAGTGCAGCAGGGTTCAAAAAAGAAATTTTCCCTGCCGGGTCCATCATAAGTATGGCATCCTGCGCAGCATCGGTAATTGCCCTCATTATTTCCTGCTCTGCTTTAAGGGCATCCTCTGCCTTTTTGCGCATGGTAATATCACGGAGGCTCCCCACAGTTTTTTCCGGCACTCCTTTGCTATCATAATATAGTTTAACCGAGAGAATGCAATACACCAGGGACTGGTCCTTATTCCTCAGTACAATTTCAAAATCCTGCAAAAAGCCCTTTTCCTGAAGCGCGAGCATCAGATTTAGCCTGGTTTCTGGTTCAGGGTAAAACTCACTCATCGACTTCCCGATAATCTCCTCGCGGGTGTACTGACCATTGGTAAGCGTGGTGATGGAAGGGCTGACCTCGAGAATGGTACCATCAATAGATGTTTCGTAGAAAACATCCTGCATATTCTCAAAAATATTACGATATTTCTGTTCGCTATCGGCAAGCGCTTC
>CAYNVK010000709.1:0-1588 GCA_964400395.1 uncultured Lentimicrobiaceae bacterium
AAAGGCAAATGGATGGTTTTGGCAGTATGATAAGTTTCGAGTTGAAGGGTGGTCTGGAAGCCGGCAGGGTAATGATGAACAGTGTACAAATGGCCATCCTGGCGGTTTCGTTAGGTGGCGTTGAAACGCTGATACAGCATCCGGCATCCATGACGCATTCGAAAGTTTCGGCAGAAGGAAAATTAAAAGCCGGTATTACCGACGGGCTTGTACGTTATTCTGTGGGAATCGAAGATGTTGACGATCTGATGGCCGATCTCGAGCAGGCCTTGCAAAAGGTATAAGTTTCGACATTCTTTTCTGTTGCTTTTTATAAAGTTCCTTTTAAATCCGGCCTCCCTGCCGGATTTTTTTATCTTTGCATATCCCTTATCAGTATTGGTGTTCCATGAAAAAAAATAGTATTCTTTTGCTTCTGCTTTTTTGCTTCTTTACGGGCGGTGCCCAAAAAGTTGCAGTTGTGTTAAGTGGAGGAGGAGCAAAAGGGGTTTCGCATATCGGGGTGTTGCGCGCGCTAGAAGAAAATGGAATACCCATTGATTACATTTCCGGAACATCCATGGGGGCTATTATTGGCGGACTGTATGCAGCCGGTTATTCGCCTGACCAGATGGAAAAAATCATTAATTCGGAAGAATTTACCAAATGGGTTTCGGGCAAACTCGATCTTCAATATACATATTTCTTCAGGCGGGGCCAGCCCGATGCATCCTGGCTTACCTTTAAGTTTAAATACGATTCGGTGCTGCAAACCAAACTGCCAACCAATATCGTTTCGCCGGTGCGTATGGATTTTGCTTTCCTTGAGTTGTTTACCGAAGCCTCGGCTGCTTCGAAGTACGATTTTAATAACCTGATGGTGCCTTTCCGTTGCGTGGCATCTGATATACGTTATAACAGGCCTTATATCCTGCGAAAAGGCGACCTGGGCTCAGCCATCAGGGCATCCATGACTTTCCCGTTTTACTTTAAACCCATTCGGATTGATGGAAAACTGTTGTTCGACGGAGGGATGTATAACAATTTCCCGTCGGATGTGGTAATGGAAGATTTTTTCCCCGACATCATTATCGGAAGCAAGGCTGCCGGAAATTATGATCCACCCAAGGAGGATGATGTGGTTTCGCAACTGGGCAGTATGTTGATGGGTGAAACCAAATTTGACCTTTATTGCGATGCCAGCGTTTTAATTGAGCCCCGGCTCAAAGACGTAAATGTTATCGATTTCTCGAATACCGAAGCTTTTATTGACAGCGGTTACGTGGCTACCCAGCGTTTGATCCCCTCCATCCGGCAGTTTGTGGTTGATACTGTTTCGCAGGCAATGCACGACAGCATACGCAGGAATTTCAACAACCGTAAACCACCGCTCATTATAAACAGCATTGAAGTAAGCGGGCTGGAACCCGGCCAGTCCGTGTATGTAGCCAATGCTATACTTGGCCAGTTCAGGTGGCGCAAGTCCGATTTGTATTACGGGCACGATCTGAACATCGACCAGGTTAAATCGGCGTACTTTAAAGTATTGGGCGAAGACCGTCTAAAATCGGCATTCCCAACGCTGGTATATGATACTACCGTACTGAGG
>CAYNVK010000710.1:0-1584 GCA_964400395.1 uncultured Lentimicrobiaceae bacterium
TTTTGTGCAGAAAAAAAGCTATGCCGGCCAAAAATAATACGCTAAGGCTGTAGCTGGAGAGATACAGATTACCGGCACCTGCTTTAAAATAAAAACCCAGGCAAAATGAAAGTACCACGAAAAGGGAAACAAACGGAAGCCATGCCCAGGTGATTGTTATAATTTTCTGATGGTGAACCACCGGTTGCAGAACACCAAATCCAACAACTGATAACAGGAACCACGCGAGCAGGGACGGGAACATATAAACAGCGGCCTCATCACCAGCAAGTCCGGCCACCAATACCAGTTTTATAAAATAATATGAGATATAAAAAACGGATAAAGTCATGAGTAAGCCAAAAGATGAACGCCACTGAAACCTGAAACAGAACAGGCAAATAACCAGCTGAAATACAAACAGATAAATTAAATTGGGAACAATTACTCCATAAATTAACCTGACCAGGAAAATTGAAATAAAAAACAAGACTATGGAGGCATTGAGCGAAAAACGATTCCGGCCTGCCAATGCTGCCGCAGTAACTCCCAGTTGTACCAATATCAATGAAATCCAGATCACGAAATAGCTCAATACAATTGCATGGCTTCTGATCCCTATCATTATTCTGACTTCGCAAACAACCAGCAAGAGGAATCCGGCGGCTGAAAGAAAATTACGCCAGCGGGGAATCCTGTTTTTAAGCCATACAGGCAAAGCAACCAGGATTATCCCGGGCAGGTACAATAAAAGTGACAAATAGCCCTGCAGGTTCGAGGTAGCGGATTGCACGATGTACGAACCCTGGTCGGCGGGCCGGGTAAAAGTATTGAGCAAATCCGAAATCCTGAACATTTTCTCATTGCTGGCCAGCAAATAGATTAAACCACCAATAATAAGCATGATACCGGCAGTTTGAAGCCCGTATTTCACCAGGAATGCCTCAACATTAAATGTGGATTTCTTTCGTCTCTGGTTTCGCTTCGAACGGCTCATGGTGGTTTGCTGCGGTTATTCTTATTCAGGCGAGTTTAAAAATCTGGTCAGGCTTTGATTCAATATTACAGGCTAACTTTATTATAAGGCAAGTAGTAGATGTGTGTTTCAGTTTCCAGGCAATGGTTCGCAGTACATTGTTAACGGTGGCTCAATCAAGCACATCAGCATATAACACCGGTTGTGATATTACTGCAATCCGGATAAGGGATATAGGATGGCTAATAGTGTAAGTATCAGTCTGCCTTGCGCATTACTAACTGTCCATGCTCCAGATTGACTTCACATCCTTAGCCTAAAAATCAGGTTCGCAACCTAATCTTTTTCATCATTCCTTTTCAACTTGCTCAACCAGCGTTTCGACATTTTCTGCCGGGGGATATCGGAATAGTAATTGCCGCCGTATTTATAATTATTATAGTACCCTCCATACCTCCTCGATCCATATCCATAGCTTTTTACCTTAACATCATTCAGCGCCAGGGCAATGTTATGAAGCTTTTCCTGCTTGGCGAGTTCATTCACAAATTTAATCTGGTCGCGGTGGCTGTATTCCTGCCGGAGGATAAATAAGTTGGCATCGGCCTTTCGGCCTACAATAACGCTAT
>CAYNVK010000711.1:0-1582 GCA_964400395.1 uncultured Lentimicrobiaceae bacterium
CCACGAGCCGGACTTTCGCCCTTATCGAAATCTTTTTTGTATTCTCGTTTTTCGCGTGGTATAAACCCGGTATCGCTATTTTCGCCACGGGGTTTATACTCCCGGGGTTTAAATTCGCGTGATTTATACTCGCTTTCATTCGAATCGCTTTCGCGACGTGGTTTCCTGTTTTCGAAACCACCTTTTTCCCTGCTCTCGAAACGGCTTGATTTTCTTTCGCTGAATTCGCTTCGTGGCTTGGGCTCGCGTGCTTTGTATTCGCGGGGCTTTGGATCCAGGTCGTCAAATTTACCTTCGGGGGCTTCCTTGCTTCGCCAGTTGGGCTTGTCGGGCCGGCTTTCAAAGTCGGTTCCGGCTGGTTGATCCTGGTCAGTGTAGTTTCCGTCCATATACCGGCCTCTTTTGCTGCCTTTGTATAAATCGAAATGCTCATACTTACATTCCAGCGGACCATTAAATACAGTGAGCTTGGCTGAGGGCCTCAGGCCGATAAAACCCAGTGCACGCTGATCGCTGCTGATGATCCAGGCATGATAACCGGCAAACTCTTGCTTGAGCGTATTGCCTATACTTTTGTACAGACCGATAATATCATTTAGCCGGATACGCTCGCCATAAGGCGGGTTAATGATGATAAGCCCGGAATCACCTGCCGGGCGTTTTACTTCCGAGAAAGGGCTTACCGATAGTTTTACATCCTTGTGCAGCCGCGCCGATTTCACATTGGCCCGTGCTGATGCCAGGTTTTTAGGTGAAATATCGCTGGCCAGTATCTGGTATTCAAATTCAGTCTGTTTTTCGAGGGCTTCGGTGGTAACCTCATCCCAGAGTTGCTGGTCGAAATCGGGCCAGTGCATAAACCCGAATTCCTTGCGGTACATTCCGGCCGGAAAATTATTGGCATACATGGCAGCTTCAATAGCCAGCGTACCCGATCCACACATGGGATCGATAAAATGGCAGTCGCGTTTCCAGCCCGACAGCATGATAAGCCCGGCTGCCAGTACTTCGCTGAGGGGTGCTTCGGCATTCGAAACCCTGTAGCCGCGCTTGTGCAGCGACGGGCCAGAGCTGTCGATGGAAACATCGCAGATGCTTCCCCTGATATGCATATTGATACGGATATGCGGGTTTTCGGTATCCACCGAAGGCCTGCGCCCGTTGTTGAGCGTACGGAAACGATCAACGATGGCATCCTTGGTAAGCAATGCAATATAATGAGTATGGGTGAGTTCCGAATCGCTCGAAACAGCATCAACAGCCAGTGTTTTGGTGAGCGAAAGATAATTTTCCCAGGGGTATGCGTTTACCTGGCTGTACAAATCGTCTTCATCCGCCATCTGGAATGAAAATATAGGCATCAAAATCCGCTGTGCAGTACGCAGACAGTAGTTTGCCTGGTATAGCAGCCGTTTATCACCCTCAAAACTAACGGCCCGGGTCAGGACTTCAACATTGGATCCGCCCAGTTCGGTAATTTCGGTAGCCAGTACTTCTTCGAGCCCGGCAATGGTTTTGGCGATAAATTTCAGTGGCTCAATGCCTGTGGTTGATGGTTCCAAAAGAGTATTTTTTATGTGGG
>CAYNVK010000712.1:0-1579 GCA_964400395.1 uncultured Lentimicrobiaceae bacterium
CATCACTTCTGCGGGTTGTGCTCGAGGAAGATGTTCTCAAAAGGTTCTCCCTCTCCAAAGGGCTGCCTCATACCATTGCCATGATGGTAAAATATACCATGATTGTAGCCGGTTTTATACTGGCTATTAATGCGGCCGGTATTCCGATGGATAAGCTAACCATCATACTGGGCGCATTTAGCGTGGGTATTGGCTTTGGCTTGCAGAATATTTTCAATAACCTGGTTTCGGGGTTTATACTGCTGCTCGAAAGGCCTATACAACTCGGCGATACCGTGCAGGTGGGTTTGCTTACCGGCAACGTGAAATCCATAGGAATACGCTCCAGCAATATATTAACTTTCGATGGTGCCGATGTTATTGTGCCAAACGGGCAGCTGGTATCGAACGAAGTAATCAACTGGACTTTATCCGATCCCAAACGCAGGATCGAAATTCCGGTAGGGGTTTCCTATAAATCGGACCCTGCATTGGTTCAGCAGTTGTTGAGTAATATTTTGAATAACCACCCCGATGTATTAAAAGATCCTGAGCCCCTGGTGTTTTTTGATGGACTGGGTGAAAACTCACTCGATTTTATACTTCTGTACTGGATATCCGATAACCTCGAAACCCGCCGGATCAAGAGTGAGATCCTGTTCAGGATTTTTGCTGTACTCAAAGAAAATAATATCGAAATACCTTTCCCGCAGCGCGATATACATTTGCGTACCGTTGCCGGCGATGGTAGCATAAACCCTGAAACCTCAGCTGCTGAAACCAAAAGCCGGAAGTTGAAAAACTAACCCGGCTGTACTTTTCGCAGCTGTAACTACCAAATTTATAAAAGACAATATCAAAGCATAGGGGATGATCTTTAATCAATGATATGTGATTCTCGATTCCCCGCTACCGCGCGAATCCCTTCGCGTGGTGGTGTATGCAGCAATAAAAAAATCAATCTTTTTGGCATTTTACAGCAAATGAAATTAATTAAATTTGCCTTATGAGTCGCAATTATAAATTTCATAATCCTGAAGGTGCATACTTTGTTAGTTTTGCCGTGGTGGAGTGCTTGCCTGCTGCAAGCAGGGATTGATGTTTTTACGAGGAACGAATACAAGGATATTTTTCTGGAGAGTCTTAGCTTTAGCCAGCAAAACAAAGCAATGGAAGTATTTGCCTGGTGCATAATGACAAGTCATGTTCATTTGGTTTTCAGAAGTGCTGGTGAATATAAGCCAGAAGATTTATTAGGAGATATTAAAAGGTTTACAAATAGAAAGATCATTCAGGCAATTATTGAAAACCCCAAAGAAAGCAGGAAAGAATGGTTGCTTGAACAATTTAAGAAAGCTGCTGAGCAAAGTTCAAATGTGAATAAGTACCAATTCTGGAGGCATGATAATAAACCCATAGAATTATGGAGCAATAAAGTGATTGCTGAGAAAATAAATTACATTCACTATAATCCGGTAGAAGAAGGCTTGGTATATAGACCCGAAGATTATGTTTATAGTAGTGCCAGGGACTACAGTGGCGAAAAAGGATTACTTAATAATGTTATCGTTTTGGATTTATAGAACCACGCGAAAGGATT
>CAYNVK010000713.1:0-1569 GCA_964400395.1 uncultured Lentimicrobiaceae bacterium
GATTACCAGCAGGGGATCATATTTTTTGGCGTAGGTCAATGCATCAGCCAGGATCAGTCGTCCTTCGGCATCGGTGTTTAATACTTCCACGGTGGTACCATCCATCATGGTAATGATATCACCCGGAACATAAGCATTGCCATCGGGGCGGTTATCGGTGGCGGGCACCAGCGCCACAACATGCACCGGCAGTTTGGCGAGCGCAATGGCATAAATTGCTGATGCTACGGCTGCAGCGCCCGACATATCACATTTCATGGTATCCATCGAGGCAGTTGGTTTCAGGCTTATTCCACCTGTATCGTAAACCACACCTTTGCCTACCAACACAATTGGCTTTTGGTTTACAGCATCATTGGGTTTGTATTCCATGATGCTGAATGTTGGAGGGTCGAGGCTTCCGCGGTTAACGGCCAGCAAGCCGCCCATTTTGAGGGCTTCAATTTTCTGTTTGTTCAATATTTCGATGCTGATCCCGGCTTCATGGGCCATATGCCCGAATTCATCTGCCAGCTTTTCGGCATTCAGCGAAGCAACAGGTTCATTCACCAGCGACCGGCAGGCATATACCGCTTTGCAAAGAATATTGAGATCTGCAATGCTTTTTTCCTCCAGGCCGGGGCTCAAAACAGCAATGGTTTTCAGTGCCGATTCTTTTTCTTTCTGATCTTTACGGTACCTGAGGAACTGGTAGTTGCCCAGCGCCATTCCCTCTGCAAATGCCAGTGTTTCCGTGAAGCTTGCGGTGGTGTTGGTAATACATACCGATTCGGTTTTGTGCCCTGCAAAAATTGTAAGCAGGCTTTCGCCGGTTTTGCGGCATTTTTCGATCAATGTGCTGTAATTTGCACCATCGCTGGTGGCAAGCCGGCAAACAACTGAGATTTGGCCAAGTTTATTTATTACTACGATGTCCTGGTCTTTTTCTTCAAGCCGGCCGGTGATATAATCTGTTTCTTCGGAGGTGAAGGCATTTTTAGGAAGATCTGCCACTTCGCGGACCAGGTAAATAATGTTTTTATAGGAATCGTTTTTCGAAATCTTTTGTATCTGCGGAAGCATGATTATTTGTTTAAAGTGGTTAATATGTTAAGATAAATTGAAAAACAACAGCCGGTGCCTGATGTTTTTATCTGTGTGTGAAATTTTTCAGCCAGGCCAAAACTCTGACAAAAAACAGTTGCGAAGTTCGTTGAAATCCGCTTGCCGGCAAACCCGGAAGTAATTTTTTGATTAAATTTTTCCGAAGATCCTGAAGGATGAAAGTTTTCATGCTGCCAACCGGCAAACACCAGGCATCTCTGAAGATCGATCTTCATATCCTGAAGCACAAATTCCTGCCCTTGAAACCTGAAATCTCATGCCGCTTCTTCGCCTCAGCGTGACAAGAAACCTGAAACCACCTGAAACTCTCTGAAACCACTTGAAACCATCTGAAACCCTTCAAACCCGCTTCGACTCAGCTCAGCGTGACAAGAAATCTGAAACATTTGAAACCCTTGTTGCTTCGTTCCCGATAAATCGGGACAGGCTTTACCTACTCGCAATGACACTGAAACTCTTGAAACC
>CAYNVK010000714.1:0-1566 GCA_964400395.1 uncultured Lentimicrobiaceae bacterium
GTTTTTCGGGCATCGATTATGGTTCGGTGCCCCCTGAATCGAAACTGGTGATTGAAAGTATTGTCCGCGAAGATATCGGTATGTGGTCCAACGGTGTAATTCAGGTGCTTTTCTTTTCTGACGAAAACGACAAAGTACTGATGCCGGTAAGCGCAACTTTCAGAATCAAAGGCTCGGTATTTTACCAGGAAGGCAGCTACCACGAAACGCGTTTCCTGGCCGGACAGCAAGCCATTTTATATACTGTTTGCGAGTTCAACCGGGTACAAAGCACCTACGAACACGTACTCAACGAGAAGGAAAACCGCGAACCGCTGCCAGCTTCGGCTGAGCGTTTCCGGCCTGAAACAGGCATTGACCAGTACCGCACCACGGCCAACGAAGCCGTTGTAGACCTTCACATTTCGGCCCTCCGGCAGGATTATGCAAACCTGTCGCCACACGAGATACTCACCATACAGTTGGGCGTTTTTGAGCGATTGCTCAGTAGCGCCATTGCCTTAGGTTACAAAAGCGTTGTATTTATTCACGGCATTGGCAACGGAACGCTGAAACAGGCAATCATAAAGCGAATCAGCGATTACGATGATATCGAATTCCGGAATGCATCTTTTGCAAAATTTGGCAACGGGGCTATTGAATTTATTTTACACCGCAACCAATAAGTAGCATTTTCGAAAATCCCCGTTTTCCGGCATATAGCCTTAATGGTATTCAAAGATGTAATCAGAAAATTTGAATTCGGCGAGAATAAAGATAAATTTGCAATTGTTTATAAGCTAATAATCATCCGGAAATGATTTCTCTGTCAGTTGTTATTATTACTTTCAATGAAGAACGGAACATTTTAAATTGTCTGCAATCTGTCGAAGGAATAGCTGATGAAATCATTGTGCTGGATTCATTCTCGAAGGACAGGACCAAAGAAATTTGTCTCCGGGAAAAGGTAAAATTCTACGAGCGTGCGTTTACCGGGTTTAATGATCAAAAAAACTATGCATTATCGTTAGCTTCAAGTCCTTACATACTTTCACTCGATGCCGATGAGGTCCTGTCGCCGGAATTGAAAAAGTCAATCCAGGCAGCAAAAGAAAACTGGGTTTCGGATGGATATACAATGAACCGCTTAACGAATTATTGCGGAACCTGGATCAGGCATTGCTGGTACCCCGACACAAAGTTGCGTATGTGGGATTTGCGGAAAGGAAATTGGGATTGCAACAAGATTCATGAAAAAGTTGATCTTGCAGATGGAGCAGCCGTTTCGCATTTGCAGGGCGATTTGCTTCACTATTCGTACCACACGCTCGACGACCATCTGAGACAACTTCACAAGTTCAACGAAATTGCTGCTATTTCGGCTTACAATGACAACAAGAAAAGCAGTTTTTTAAAATTAATTTACAAACCTGTCGCGATATTTTTCAAACTGTACATTTTAAAACAAGGCTTCCGCGATGGCTATTCCGGCTTTTTGATTGCACGGATTTCAGCATTCGGAGCTTTTATGAAATATGCACGGCTGAAGCAGTTAAACGAAAGTAATAGCCGTATTAACAGATGAAA
>CAYNVK010000715.1:0-1554 GCA_964400395.1 uncultured Lentimicrobiaceae bacterium
AGGAAATCGGTCATGCCACTGGTGCCCAGGCTGCCGCCATACTTGTTGAAATACATGCGCACATTGGCCACCGTACGTGTCGGGTTGTCGGTAGCAGTTTCAACCACCACTGCAACACCGTGAGGTGCATAACCTTCGTAAACCACTTCCTTGTAATCCGACGAGTCCTTCGAAATAGCACGTTTTATAGCACGTTCAATGTTATCCTTCGGCATATTTTCGCTTTTCGCGGTTTGTATCAGCAATCGCAAACGCGAGTTGCTTGCCGGGTCGGGACCGCTGGCTTTCACCGCTATTTCAATATCCTTGCCCAGGCGGGTAAAAACCCTGGCCATATTGCCCCAACGCTTCAGTTTGCGTGCTTTACGAAATTCAAATGCTCTTCCCATGCTATGTTGTGGTATCTGTAATAATTAATGCTTTTGGTATTTTGAAGCGGCAAATTTACTTCGAATCCGGCAATTGTAAAAATAATCTTTCCTCCATAAAAAACCTGTTTTTCAGGCGACTACACAAAAGTGATTTGGCTGCCCCCCATCTTTATTGTATATTTGAGATTGATTCATACGGCATTTGCTATCAAAATAAAGTAAATCAACACGTAAAAATAAGGGTTATGACAGAAAAAGTTAAAATTGAAAACGACTCTATTTCCGAACTGTTGGGAGGCGTTGATCCGATATTTATCGACCAGGAAGACTTTATTGATGTAATCCAGTGGAATTTGCGCTGGTTCAACCGCCTGAATACAGAGCGGGCAAAAAAAATTGAAAAGATATTGAGCCTTTTGAACAGCGACATTTTTGTTTTCCAGGAAATTGAAGCAGGCTCGCTCGACGAAATAGCCGCCTCGCTCACCGCTGCCGGCAGGGGCAGTTATAAGGTTGAATATGGCACAACCGGCGGACAGCAGCGCATCGCAGTAATGTGGGATATGGAATGGGTGCGATCGAAAGATGAAATCAGGGAATTGTTTGGCAAAAACACGGTAACCACCCCAGGCGGCAAGGACGTATTTCCCAGGCTTCCGCTCTGGGGCTATTTCTTCTGCAAATCGACCATCAGCAATAAACGAGGATTTGACTTTCAGCTGGTCGGGTTACATTTAAAATCACAACTGGATAAAGGTGGAACTGGTGAAGATAATCTGCAACGAACTTTGTCGGCGGCAAAGCTCGCTGACTGGCTGATGAAAGAAGCCAATAATTTCGACAGCGACACCATATTGCTCGGCGACTGGAACGAGCCACCCGATGCTGCGGCCTGGGAGTCATTCCGCTTGCTGGAAAAGAACAACAAAGTTAAATTCTCGAAAATAAACGATAAAACCAATTTCAGCCATTTGTACTACCGCAACCGCAATAACGTGGGCAGCCTGCTCGATTTGCGGGTGGTAACCAGTCCCTTTGCCAAAGAAATGAATAAAGCCGGCGGAACCATACAATGGCTGGCGCTGAGTGAACTTTTAAAAAAGAGTTCAAGCGCTGCCGAAGTAAGGAAAGTGATTGAAGAAATCAAAACTGAAATCACTGATCATATGCCGGTGTTAACGCG
>CAYNVK010000716.1:0-1552 GCA_964400395.1 uncultured Lentimicrobiaceae bacterium
TGTACCGATTTATCGGTAAATATAAAATTTTATTCAACTGCCTGATACAAGTTAGCGAGATTTAAAAATTTGGCCGGCGTTAACTTTATTCCAAACCACTGGATTAACTTCGGTGAGTATAGTTCCCTCGGGAGCGCGTGCCGGCTGTGCAACATGGCTTCATGTCAGGTAAGTAAATGCGACCACTTGAAGCATTTGTTATTGGCGGCTGGTTTTGGTTTCTCTTTGTATTTTTTCAAAATCAGCTAAAGCCAGTTTTATGCTGGATATCACTAAATCAGGGTCGTCAGTCTGAACAAAATGGCCTGATTGCGAGCAATAAAACAACTTTCCGTATTTCAATGGATATAACAGTTGGAGATAGCGTTTCATTTTGAGGTTTTCACTCACCCTGAACAATTTTTCGAAATCACAAATCAGCGGTGGATGATCACCACCTGATTCGGAATAACCACCAGCCATAATAAAATGTACCGGCACATCTGGTAGCGGATTTCGGTCGCACTCATTGAATTCAGTTTGCGTTAACTGTACTGATATTTTTACTTCTTCTACATAGTACTTTGGCATTTCTGCATAGAGTTTTTCGAGGAATATTTCATTCGGTTTCCCAAAGACAGAATCAATTTGTTGTTTGGTAAACCCCATTTCCAGGTAAGGCAGTTCACCCATTCCTGCTTTTTTAGTAAAATCAACCGGATCAATAAAAATCAGACCCGCTATTTCATTGGGGTACTGTGAGGCAAAACTTCTGATATATGCACCTCCAAAAGAATGCGATACCAATAGGTATGGCGGTTTGAGCCCCCTTTCTGCCAGCATCTTCCTTAAATTGCTAACGATATGTTCTGTTGTTGGCGGAGTATTGTCGTCTTCGGACTCACTAATCCTGGGACGGTTATACGCAAAAACAGTATTTGTTTTGGAAACTTCGTCAATTATGGTTTTCCATCTGTCGTATGAGTCTGCCATTCCATTCTCAAACACAACTACTGGTTTATCGCTTTGGTTGTTTTTCATACCCGCTGTATATACTTCAACCTTGTACCCGTTTATGGTAATAAAGTCGAGTTTGGCATACGCTTTATCCTTATTCGTTTTAACGGATTCAAGCAGCGGTTTCCACCTGCTATCCGGGTATAGCGACTTTAAATCAGGGTCCGACATGATATGCGAATACCTGGAGTAGTTCATAAATGTTGCAATATGGTTTAAATTAACAAATGCGCTATCCGCGTTGTTAGCCAATGCATAGGAACATGCAGCGTTATATCGTTGGTTCATTGTAATATTGGCGCCAGGTACATTAAACGCGTCAGAAAACGCATGCGCAGATTTCTGATAGTCTGCTACCTGATAAAGAGAGTCCGCTTTTCGAATAAGCGCATCGTATTTCGGATTATTATTCTGGCCAAACAGCGCTACCGTGGTAATCAAAAAGCCCAATAAAAAAGTCGTTGTTTTCATAAGTCTTTCTTTAAAGTATAGTACATATCAGGTTTGATATAAAATTGCGGTAAAAGGCCAACGGCTAAGGTTATGGCAAGTGCGG
>CAYNVK010000717.1:0-1546 GCA_964400395.1 uncultured Lentimicrobiaceae bacterium
CACTAAATGGCAATACGTTTAACCAGAATGACCTGCTGGTGGTTGAAATAACCGCCCAAAGTGAATCGGGCACTGCTGTGGATAATGTTGCCATTACCGATCTGTTGCCGGCGTGTTTCGAAATTGAAAATTCCCGGCTGGTGGCTGAACGGGAGATGGATTTTATGAAAAATCGTTCAACCGCTGAGTATACTGATATTCGCGACGACAGGATCAGCTTTTTTACATCGCTGGCGGGTACTCCTAAAACTTTCTATTATACGGTAAGGGTGGTAAGTAAAGGAACTTACGTGATAGGTGCTGTGAGTGCCGATGCCATGTACAATGGCGAATATCATTCTTATTCCGGTAGCGGTAAGATAATTGTAAAATAAAACGGTGGTTGCTCAGGACCATAAAAGTGTCACGATTACTGTGAACGAAACCAATACTTTGGTTTTGGTTATCACTTAAGCATGGCAGCGGATGCCTAAAAATGGGATAAAACCCGTTAAAACGTGATCATTAAAATAAAAAAACGGCTACTTTGGGGTAGCCGTTTTTTTATGGTGATGCATTTTTTAGATGCATCTTATTCAACCTTTGCAATTACAGTTTACGTTTAACTTCCACTTCTTCATATCCTTCGATGATATCACCAATCTTTATGTCGTTGAAGTTGTCGATATTTAAACCGCACTCATAACCTGTAAGCACTTCCTTCACATCATCTTTGAATCGTTTGAGTGAGCCCAGTGATCCGGAATGAACCACGATGCCATCGCGGATAACGCGGATACGTGTGTTACGTGTGATTTTTCCATCCAGTACCATACATCCGGCAATTGCTCCAACTTTCGAGTTGCGGAATACTTCGCGTACCTCAACGTTGCAAACAATTTTTTCTTCAATTTCAGGGGCAAGCATACCTTCAATAGCAAGCTTGATTTCGTTGATGGCCGTGTAGATGATTGAATAGAAACGGATATCGATTTCTTCGCGTTCGGCCAGCTTGCGGGCACTCATACTCGGGCGCACCTGGAAACCGGCAATAATAGCATTGGATGCAGATGCTAGCAATACATCGCTTTCGGTAATGGCACCCACGCTCTTGTGAATTACATTTACCTGAACCTGAGGTGTTGAGAGTTTGAGCAGTGAATCCGATAATGCTTCAACTGATCCGTCAACGTCGGCTTTAACAATGATGTTAAGCTCTTTGAAGTCGCCGATAGCAATACGGCGCCCGATTTCGTCGAGGGTAATATGTTTCTGGGTACGTATGCCTTGTTCGCGTTGCAGTTGCTGACGTTTGGTAGCAATTTGTTTTGCTTCGCGTTCGTCAACCATCACTTTAAATTTATCACCTGCCTGCGGTGCGCCTGTGAGCCCGAGTAAAAGTACCGGGGCCGATGGGCCTGCCTCTTTAATTGACAGGTTACGCTCGTTGTACATGGCTTTCACTTTACCATACACTGAGCCAGCAAGTATAAAGTCTCCCAATTTCAGAGTGCCGTTCTGAACCAGGAGTTTGGCTACATAGCCACGTCCTTTATCCAGCGACGAC
>CAYNVK010000718.1:0-1539 GCA_964400395.1 uncultured Lentimicrobiaceae bacterium
GAATTTGTTGAACGATCCAACATAAATGCGGTTCCCGTCAGCAAGCACAGAGCGAACAACCTGGCCCATATCTTTGTACACCGACCAGCGTTCGCCATCATACTCCAATAGTCCTTCGTTATTTCCGAAGTACATCATGCCATTGGGAGCCTGGGTTATGGCCCAGTTTTGCGTTCCGCCCTTATACTCGGAACGTTTGAAGTTTTGAATACCAGGAATTCCGTAACGTTGTGATATAGAATGCTTTGGCGCGAACCAAAACATCAATAAAAAAGCAGAGAATATCAGGCAATTTGTTTTCATCGGGTGGGTTTGAACAAGCGTATAAACTCAGTAGGACTGAAATCCGGCTCTAATTTAAGCAAAATGTAGTATGCAGATAAATTAAATTGGAAAAATGAAATCCTTTGTAGTGGTATATGAAAACGTACATTGCTATAAAAAAAAGAAGGCTGAGCAGGACACCCTACTCAGCCAACCAACCAATTGTAACCTGTAATCAAATTTGACCCAAACCCAAGTCAATTTAATTGGATGTCCTGTCAACCTTCTAATTAATCATATAAGATGTTAGTAACCAGGATTCTGATCTGCCTCATCCATTTGGGTATTCGAAAGTATTTCGTTCAATGGAATAGGGAACAGTTCATGTTTTCCTTTCACAAAACCAATACTTTTCATTTCCTGATCTGCAAGTCCCCAACGAACGAGGTCCCAATAGCGTGTGCCTTCGAAACAAAGTTCTTTTGCACGCTCCATAACAATTTTGTCGAAAAGCGCTGAACCTGTTTCAGTATGTGCAGCGACACCAGCCCTATCGGTAATTTTCTTGAGTTCTGTCTGGGCGGCACCATCGTTTCCACTCTTATTATAGGCTTCGGCAGCCATTAACAATACGTCGGCATAACGGATAATCCTGTAATTGGAGCCATAATTTAATTCGGGTTGTGCTACCGAACCAGGAGTTGTTTCGGATGCCTTGTTGGCATATTTCAGCCTCAGGTAGCCTTCGTAATCGTAAGGAGTACTTTTGATAGCTCCACCGGCTGCAAAATAATCAGCTTCTGAAACAACGGTTCCGTTGATACGTTTATCGGCAGGATTCGAATATAAAAGGTCGCCTATTTTTTTCGAAGGCAGGTTAAATCCCCATCCGCCAACGATATCTAATTTGGCTGGATCTAAGTGAGTAAAGTCAAAAGTGCCGTTATCGGTACGCGGGCCTTCGAGCTGCATTTCGATATTGCTTTCGTTTCCACCGCCCCATGGGAAGTTGCCCCATCCGTAATTTTCCTGTGAAGTATAGGAAACTTCGAAGATAGATTCAACGCCAAACTCATGTGTTTTCGACCAGATATCAGCATAGTTAGGCTCCAGTGAGTATTCGTTGCTTGCTATTAACGAACCCAGCACAGTAGCTGCATCTGAAAATTTATTCTGGTAGAGGTAAGCTTTTCCGAGCAAAGCCTGGGCTGTACCTTTCGAGAAACGGAACTTATAAGTGGCTGAATACTGGCTTTTTAACGGCAGTACTGCAAT
>CAYNVK010000719.1:0-1538 GCA_964400395.1 uncultured Lentimicrobiaceae bacterium
CCGCCATATCTTTTAATTGCCCTGGCTACACCAACGGCGTGCAGGGTGTGGTTACCCGTGGCTGACGAAACATTGTGTATATTCCATTCGGGTTTTGCGAAGTGGTTCGACATATGCCTGCCACCGCCGGCTACATCACCGGCTTTGGATATTCCGTTTAAAATAATTTCTTCGGCAGTAAGACCGGCTGAAATAGCCGTGAGCATATCGCGATAGTAGGGGAATAAGTGATCGGTTTCCCGGTTAAAAGTTTGCCCGATGGCCAGCTGAATTCCGTCGTGCCCGGCATAAGGTGCGTGATACGACCAGCCCAGGGCTTGTTTCAGATAATTAGGTGCGCGCTCGTCGAGTTTACGCCCGAGCACCATCAGTGAATACCATTTTTGTAATGTAGCTTTGTCAACAGTATCAAGCTTATATTCAATACGCTTTTCCATTAGTTTAAAAAGTTTTCCTAAAGTTAAATAAAATTAACGACTTACTAACAAAATTGTTCGTCGTCATCACTAATAAAGCCTGAAAATTGTGTGTGTACGTCGGTTTTTATCCCCTGATAATGGTATACATTCCGTCCTCGCGTAACCTGATAATTGTTGAAGGTTTTGCAACTGAATAATAATCCTGCCTGTATGTAACTATATAATCAACAGCATCCTTAATATCATCCGTTACCTGTCCGAAAGTAGCTGGTGCCTCAAAACCCGACATATTGGCCGAAGTTGAAACGATGGGTTTGCCAAACTGCCTGATCAGTTCCCTGCAGAAATCATCCTTTACGATCCGTATAGCTATAGTGCCATCGGAGGCAACCACATTCGGCGCCAGGCGGCGGGCATTGGAATAAATGATGGTAACCGGGTTGGTGATACTGGCCAGCAGATCGCCGGTAATTTCGGGAACAATCTCAACGTAGGTCGATAATTTTTCGAAATCATCGATCAATATAATCAGGCTTTTTGCTTCCGATCGGCTTTTGATGCTGTAAATTTTCTGCACTGCCCGCTGGTTGGTGGCATCGCATCCTAATCCCCAAATGGTATCGGTTGGATAAAGCAATGTGCCACCTGCATGCAGTACTTCTAATGATTTTTGTATATCGTTTTCGAAATCCATGTATAGATAACAATAAACTAATGGTTGGGTTTAAAATCGGGCTGCTTTTTTTGTTTAAAGCGATGTATATACCCTCATCAGGTTCGAAGCTACTTTTTCTTCATCAAAATGAGTTGCATATTTAAAGCCCTTATCAATCATTGCTGTGCGGGCAGCCGGGTCATTTAAAACGTGGTTCATGAGTTCCGAAAGTTGTTCGTCATTGTAAGGATCGCAGTACAAGGCAGCATCGCCTCCAGTTTCGGCAAAACAACTGCCTGTGCTGGTAATAACCGGCACACCGGAGTAAAGGGCTTCTAGTATCGGGATGCCAAACCCTTCGAAAACAGATGGATACACAAAAAGATGCGCCGACTGGTACAGTGCCGGAAGATCGGCAGTTTCGATATTGTGCCTGAAAATAACCCTTTCGCCAGCTTGCTGAT
>CAYNVK010000720.1:0-1534 GCA_964400395.1 uncultured Lentimicrobiaceae bacterium
GAATCAATAATTTTAGTTTCATCGGCATCGGCAATAATGCCGGCTCCGTTTTCAATAATCTCAATCCACTCGGTTTCGGGGCGGGCCACCACCAACGGTTTTTTGAAAAAATATGCCTCTTTCTGAACTCCGCCCGAATCAGTTAGGATAAGCCTGGCATTTTTTTCAAGCATGATCATTTCGAGATACGAAACCGGTGGTATCAGGTGTATATGTTTATTGCCTGACAATCGGCTGAATAAGCCGGAGGGTAATTTGTTTTCAATAATTTTTGATGTACGCGGATGCAAAGGGATAACAATGTCGAGGTGCATGTTTTCGGCAATGTGGCACATGGCGCTGAAAATCTGCTGCAACCGCTCCGGATCATCGGTATTGTTATCGCGGTGGATGGTGCAAAGCACGAATTTATTTTCCGGTAAGCCAAGTTTTTGCATGATATCGGTTTTTTGTCCGGCTATTTCGCTGAAATACACCAGGTTGTCGAACATAATATCACCGCAATGAAATACACCTGGCTTATCGGCCGAAAAAGGAGCCTGAGCCCCGGTAACAAATCCTTCGCGTCGGAGGTTTTTTATTCCTGCCGCCGTAGGGACAAACAGCAGGGTAGAGGCGTGGTCGCACATAATACGGTTAATTTCCTCGGGCATACTTTTATTGAACGAGCGCAAACCTGCTTCGATATGTACTACCGGGATATGCATTTTGCTGGCAGCCATGGCTCCGGCCAGGGTTGAATTGGTGTCGCCGAAAAGTACTATATAATCTGGTTTTTCGTCCATAAGCACCTTTTCGATACCCTGCAGCATCTGTGCGGTTTGTTTGCCGTGCGAAGCAGAACCAATATTGAGATTTATATGTGGATCAGGGATTCCTAATTCCTCGAAAAACACCTGCGACATATTGGCATCGTAATGTTGCCCGGTGTGAATAATAATTTCTGATATCTGGCTGGCGAAGAAATTTCTGATAGCTCGGCTGAGCGCGGCCGCTTTTATGATCTGGGGCCTGGCACCAACAACGGTAACAATTTTAAGCATCAAGTCGTATAGTTATTTGATAAATTAAAGATATCGCCCCGGTATTAACCGGTATTGCTGTATTCACTGCAAATTTACATGATTCCTTCGTCTGCAAAGCTATAATAATTGCCATCGCCCACAATAATATGATCGAGTACCGGAACATCGAGCACTACGCCCGATTCTTTCAGCTTTTTGGTTAACTGGATATCCGCATCGCTGGGGGTAATCTGGCCCGAAGGGTGGTTGTGCCCTAATATGATTGAAGTGGCATTGTGATCGAGGGCCAGTTTAAATACCCTGCGTTGGTCAACCACGGTGCCGGTTATTCCTCCATCGCTTATGCGTATGGTTTTCAGTACTTTATTGGCCCGGTTCAGCAGGAGTATGCAGAAACTTTCGTAATTCAGGTCGCCAAGTTCTTTCTGAAACAGGATAAATGCCGATTTGCTGTCTTTCACCTGTGGTTTCTCCTGAAGAACGGTGGCAGCTCTTCTTCTGCCCAGCTC
>CAYNVK010000721.1:0-1523 GCA_964400395.1 uncultured Lentimicrobiaceae bacterium
GCAGGGAAATGTGATTTATATTATACCCTTTTTGGCTTCTACCTGGCCGATGCATTAGCTGTTAAAATCAATTATGAAAAACTGGCCGGATATGTCCGCGGGGCGGCTGAAGCTCCGGACCTGGCAGGTGTGCACCTGTATTGTGCTGCCATTTTATATGCCAGGCTCATGGGTTACGATGATGTAAGTGAAAAGTTAAGAAAAAGGGTTGTGGCCGGATTAGAAAATCATAAAGCCGATCAACCGGATTACACTGGTTTTATGGGGATGCTGGCGTTGTATTACCTCGGTGATTTTATGAACATCAGCCGTATTGTACATCGCTACCGGCATGATTCACAACAAGCAGATCAGCCTTGCCCGGTAATCGCGGCCAGGTTGGTGTTACAAAGTTTTACTAATAACGCTTTCCATGAAGCATCAAAAAATTTGATGGCTTTTTATCGCGAAAATGATGGTTTTGCCGCGTTGCATCATGCTCCTGCTGCTGATTTGCTGTCAACAGCTGTTGCATTATTTGCACTGCATTTTATTGATGCTGATATCAGGATTATAAAACCAGCTTGCCTTTCGTTTGTGGATACGCTCTACCAACATGGCGGTTTCGTGGCAACACACGACGATACGCAGCCGGATATTGAATATACTTTTTATGGCATGCTGGCATTGGGTTCAATGCAGCAGGGCACCTTTGCGGATTAAAGATCAACATATATGAAGTTCGAAATTTTATATAATGAGTTGGTAGAGCAACTTAAGTGCGAACGAAATGAAGAAGGGTTCTGGAGCGGTCACCTGACTTCGAGTGCCTTGTCAACAGCTGTTGCTATCGTAGCTTTAAAAATTAACAAGCATAGTACCGATCAGGATATTATTGAGGCAGGATTGCATTGGCTGATCGTTAACCAGAATGCGGATGGTGGCTATGGCGATACACCCGAAAGTGTGAGCAATATCAGTACAACGCTTTTGTGTTATGCCGCACTCTTTTACTGTGGAAAGGGGAATGCCGCATCGGCCCTGGCTTTGCAAAGAATCAGCACATACCTTGCCCAGCACAATATTGATTTAACGAAAGGCAACGTTACCGGGAGTGTCTTATCTTTTTACGGAAAAGATTTTACTTTTTCGGTGCCCATACTTTCGATGCTTGTAATTTGCGGGGTGCTCGATCAGCATGCATGCTCCAACATACCGCAGCTGCCGTTCGAATTTACCTTGCTGCCTTCCAGGTTGTATAATTTCTTTAACCTGCGCATGGTAAGTTATGCGTTGCCGGCCCTCATCGGGGTTGGTATTTTTATATTCAAAACCAATAACCTGAAAAACCCGCTTTTGCGATGGATCAGGAACAGGTCGGTAAAACCTTCCGTATGCAAACTCGAAAGTATTGTTCCCGAAAGTGGCGGGTTTCTGGAGGCAATCCCGCTCACGGCATTTGTAAGCATGTGCCTGCAAGCTTCAGGCACCGGAAATAATTCTGTGGTTACCAAAGGACTTGACTTTTTGCGCAAGCAGCAACG
>CAYNVK010000722.1:0-1507 GCA_964400395.1 uncultured Lentimicrobiaceae bacterium
GCTGTCGAAATCCTCGAAAATGATACTTTCGATTTGATTCTGATGGATTTACAAATGCCCGTTATGGATGGGCTTACTGCTGCCGGAATCATCAGGACCCAAATGAATATTAATACCCCGATCTTAGCTTTAACGGCAAACGTACTGAAAGGAGTCATCGAAAAGTGCCTCGAAGCCGGCATGAACGGGTACATCTCGAAGCCTTTTATCCCTGATGCCATCCTGGCCAAAATACTCGAAGTATTGAAGTTAGAAACCGTTAGTTAACATCCGGAAAATTTTTTTAAAGCTGATAACCCTACTCCCGCTCCGGCGATAGCCGGCTTGGATAGCATTACTTATTTCTGATTTAGCGCGAATTAAAAATATATTTCTTTTAAAATATTTCATCTGTTTGGTTTCCTGTCCTAACTTAGCTGGAACATTTCCGCCTGAAGTAAGGTTATATAACGTATAAAATCTATTACGATGAACAACAATACCATTATCAGCATACAACCGCTGGGCTTTATGTGGCCGGTAAGTGATCCTTTTATTTTCTGTGCCCATCACCTCGATCATTTCCCTGCCGGAAACGAAAACATGGGGCCTGCCGCATCGCTCAAAGGCCGTAACCTGGGCCAGGATTTTACCATTAAAGACGGATGGCGCATGTACCATGGCGAAACGGTGCCGGGGTTTCCGGCGCACCCGCACCGGGGTTTCGAAACGGTTACCATTGTTAAGCAAGGTTTTGTTGATCACTCCGATTCGCATGGGCAGGCCGGCCGCTATGGCAATGGCGACGTGCAGTGGATGACCGCCGGCGAAGGCTTGCAGCATTGCGAAATGTTCCCGCTGCTGAACACCGAAACTGAAAACCCGGCTGAGCTCTTCCAGGTATGGCTCAACCTGCCCAAAGCAAAGAAATTTGCAAAGCCATATTTCAAAATGCTCTGGGCCGAAAATATCCCCTTGCTCAAAATTAAGGATGAGGCAGGTCATATTACAGAAATTACTTTAATTGCCGGAAAAATAGGCGATAGCATGGCTCCGCCGCCTGCGCCCGACTCGTGGGCAGCTGATGCCCCAAACGATGTTGCCATTTGGGCCATCAGGATGGATGCCGGCGCTACCTTTACGTTGCCGGCCGCCGGAGCGGGAACAAAACGTACCCTGTATTTTTATCGCGGTTCTTCGTTAAACATCGGCGATACCGTAGTTGATGCATCGCAGGCTGCCGAAGTAAAGGCTGACATTCAGCTTACATTGGTAAACGGTTCAACCGAAGGCTACCTGCTGGTATTGCAGGGAAAGCCCATCAATGAGCCGGTAGCTCAATACGGACCCTTTGTAATGAATTCGCAGGCCGAGATTCAACAGGCCATTAACGACTACCGGCGTACCGAATTTGGTGGATGGCCATGGCCGCATTACGACGTTGTTCATCCGCGCAACCAGGCCAGGTTTGCCAGGTATGCCGATGGATCTGTTCAGAACCCCTGATTCAGCCAAACCCGGTTCGTTG
>CAYNVK010000723.1:0-1506 GCA_964400395.1 uncultured Lentimicrobiaceae bacterium
CATCAATCCCATCAATCCCATCAATCCCATCAATCCCATCAATCCCATCAATCCCCCAATCCCATCAATCCCATGAAAATCCTAACCAAATCCCTTATTATGCTTTGCTGCATTTCATTTCTGTTTACAGGATGCAAAACAAAACCTGCCGGTCCCGAAGCAAAGGCCAATTATCCCGAGTGGGCCAAAAATGCCGTTATTTACGAGGTAAATGTCAGGCAGTACACCCCCGAAGGAACTTTTAAAGCTTTTGAAGCCAACCTGCCGCGGCTCAAAGAACTGGGCGTGGACATCCTGTGGTTTATGCCTATTAACCCCATTGGCGTGGTCGACCGCAAGTTCCCGGCCGGAGCAACAACCAGCCTTGGAAGCTATTATTCGGTGAAAGATTACAAAGGCGTTAACCCTGAGTTTGGTACCGAAGCCGATTTTAAAGCCCTGGTAACTAAAGCTCATGAAATGGGTTTTAAAGTTATTTTAGACTGGGTTGCCAACCATTCGGCACGCGATAACAAATGGGTTACCGAGCATCCTGAATGGTATGTTAAGGACAGCACCGGTAAAATGATGACACCCTTCGACTGGACCGATTGTGCCAAACTAAACTATGCCGATACTAATATGCGCGCCGCTATGATTGACGCCATGAAATACTGGGTTACCAATTGCGATATTGATGGTTTCCGTTGCGATGTTGCTGGAGAAGTTCCGGTTGATTTCTGGGAACAGGCCCGCCTCGACCTCGAAAAAACCAAGCCCATGTTTATGTTAGCCGAAAACGAAGATCATCCTGAACTCTGCAACAAGGCATTTGATATGAATTACGGCTGGGGAATGCACCATGTAATGCACCAGGTTGCACAGGGCAAGGACTCCGTAAACAAAATTGCCGCGCAGGTAATGAAAGTTGACTCCATTTTGCCAAAATATGCTTTCCAGATGAATTTTATCACCAACCACGACGAAAACTCGTGGAACGGAACAGCACAGGAAAAATTTGGCGCCGGCGAAAATGCTTTTGCCGTTTTAACGTACACCCTCCCGGGCATGCCGTTAATTTACAGCGGGCAGGAAGCCGGGCTTAACCACCGCCTGAAATTCTTTACCAAGGACACTATTGATTGGAAGGTAGCTGATTTTTCACCTTTCTATAAGAAACTGAATGCGCTTAAACACAGCAACGAAGCCCTGTGGAATGCCCCGTATGGTGGCACCTTCGCCCAGGTAAAGAACACCGAACCCGCGAAAGTTATGAGCTTTATCCGCGAAAAAGGCGATGCCAAAGTGCTGGTAGTGCTCAACCTTTCGGCTACGCCGGTATCAGTAGCCGTAAAAGGCGATATAGTTAATGGAACCTACACCGATGTATTTACCGGCAACGAAACCAAAATCCAGAAAAAAGAACCTTTTACCCTCGAAGCCTGGGGATATAAAGTGCTGGAAGCAAAATAAGAAATCAGCTATAAATCGGGAGCCCCTCCAGGTGTAAAACTTCGGAGGGGCTTT